>NZ_JXUW01000046.1 GCF_000949255.1 Ferrimicrobium acidiphilum DSM 19497
CACCGCTGATGCACTGCATGCCCAGAGAAAGGCTGCTAGCTTCATCGTCGAATCCAAGAAGGCTCACTACATCTTCGGTGTCAAGGGTAATCAGCCACGGTTGCACAATGCTGCAGTCATCGTAGGCGATGAGATCGATCGCGATCACCCAGAGTACGAGACATGCACACGCGGTCATGGCCGCATCGACCGTCATCGGGTCTGGAGTGCCCCGGTTCCTGCTTCGACAGAGTTTCCTCATGCGAATCTCTACATCATCGTCGAACGCGAGTCATCCACCCTCAATGACGTTCGCACCAGCATCGAGACCCGTTACTACGTCACAGACCTTACCGCAGACGACGCAGACCCTGAGCATCTCCTTCGACTCGTGAGAGACCACTGGTCGATCGAAAGCCTCCATTGGGTCCGCGACAACACCTTTGACGAGGACCGCTCACAAGTCCGTACCGGAACACTTCCTCGCATCCTTGCAACACTACGCAATCTAGCTATCGGAATCATACGTTATGCCGCGCCCCTAAGGGTCAACATCGCAGCGGCAACCCGCCAGCTTGCCCGTCAACCCGACATTACCCTTGATCTACTTGGAATCCCACCCCTACTTTGCAAATGACCGTGCACGCCTAACCCCTATTTCACCTCCCTTCTGGTGATGGTTCTTGGTCGGTGATCAATCGTTCTCATCTTAGGTGTTGGACCTCTCCTCATCCCTGTGCTTCGGGTGGTTGGGTTACCTTGCGCATCGATTCTCCGTTGAGTTCGATGCGGTGAAGGTTCGTTGTTAAGCGGTCAAGAAGAGCGTCAGCGATCGTCGGGTCACCAATGCTTGCGTACCAGTTGGCAACTGGGAGTTGTGAGGTAAGGATCGTTGAGCGAAGTCCATGACGATCCTCGATCACCTCTAAGGTATCACTGGCAGCATCTGGGTTGATGGGTCGAATGAGAAAGTCATCAAGTATCAACACCTCCACCTTGGACCAGGCATTCATGAGACGTGCCAGTCTCGGAATCACCGCGGGCGATGCCAAGCTCTTCGAGCATTCGCGGATACCGCAGATAGAGAGCCGAGTGCCCCTGACGGATGGCCGCATGCCCAAGGGCACACGCCACATAGGTCTTACCCACTCCCGTGGGTGATAGGGACGAGCAGGCAGTACGGTCATCTGATAGTGTGTGGCCATCTCAAGGTAGGTCGCATTGGGAACAGGCTCATACCGGTCAGCCTTGGTAACCGCGGTACGCATACCGTCACACACGATCGCATCTGTCACCCCGCCAAAGGAGCTAAACGCGCGGGTGTGAGCACCAATGACGTGATAGAGGTTCTGATTCGCCAAAGCCTCTACGTAGGTCAGGTTCGAGGCCCCAAGGACGGCGACGAAGATCTGGGCGTAGAAGGCTACCTGCAAATCGTCGGTAGTACTCGCAGAACTGAGTGTAGCCACAGCCATCGGGATGCTCCTCTCGGTACTCGACCCAGAGGAGCATTAACGTCATGTGGGGACGCGCCAACTCCCGGTGCAGATAGGCAAAATCGGGGATTGGTTTAGCCCCAACAACCGGCGTGCTAGCCCCGAACAATCGGGACTCTTGCTCATCTACCCTGATAGACAGCGCCGTCCGTCTAAGCAGTTCGTCGGATTCAGGAAAATAAGGTCAGTCAAGACAGTGGTGGTCGTTGAACCGTTAAGCAATCAGGCAAGTGAGCTTCACGTGCGGAGCCGGTCCTTGCCTTCGGAGCCTTCTAAAATTAGCGGTAAATAGGAACTGAGTGCAACCCTCAAGCGCTGAGCCAAGTACTTCGCGCTGGATTGCGGTCGCATGAACCCTTGGTTGAGTCGCGAAATTAGGTTGTGGTATGCTGGTCGGAAAATGGCGAGTTCCTATGGTTCTTGATATGGTTGATTAGGGCTTCGGTGGATCCAGCACCCCAGCCAGCCGATCCACTGCACCCCGGAGAGCCTCGTGTCCAAGGTGTGCATAGACCTCATCGGTGATCCGGGTGGAGCTGTGGCCGAGCACTCGAGATACCTCAGGTAATGGGGTTCCAGCCGCCAGCATCAAGGAGGCGGCGGCGTGGCGTAACTCATGGACATGGCGTTTACCAAGACCAGCTCGTGCCGCAAAGGCTTGAAAGGCATGTGAGGTGTTATCCGGGTCAAGGGGACGACCAAAGTGTGAGGTGAACAGATACTCGCTTGCTGGGGTAAAGCCCAACTCTGTCAGCTTCTCGTGTTCTTGGCGTTGGGTTACTCGATGCTCTCGGAGTGCGCTAACGAGAAAGGCGGGAAGGGGTACGGTACGGGTTGAGCGGGCGGTCTTGGTCGGTCCCTCGATCACCTTGGCACCCGATTTCACTCGCGCACGCGTGATGGTAAGCGTCTTTGATATGAGATCAAGATCGCTCCAGCGCAAAGCCAACGCTTCACCCCGGCGTAGACCCAAAGCGAGAAGTAAGAGCCAGAGGACGCCGAGTCGGTCCTCCTTGGCGGCACTGAGGAGTCGTCTGGCCTCCTCAACACTGAGAGCCTCTGGCTCTCGTCGCTCTAACTTGATCGGCCTCGCATGATCACAGGGGTTTGCCGGGATCAATCGCCAGCCAACGGCTGCCTTGCAGGCTTGGGAGAGTACGACTCGGATGAGGCGACGTGAACGAGGTGACAAACCGGACTCTGCGAGTTGATCCACGAAGCGATCGACCATCGCCGGGGTGAGCCGTTCGATCCGGACAGATCCCAACCTCTTGGTGATATGCCTTGTAGCCCACTCGTACTGTACCAAGGTGGAGCTAGCGATATCGCCTTCATGGGTTGTGAGCCATCGGGTGAGCAACATGTCAATGGTCGTAGTTGCGTTCTCGGTGACGCCGGCATCACGGATACCGCGAAACTTCGCCAGTGCAGCTTCTGCCTCTGCCTTGGTGCGACATCGCTTCGATCGGGTGATGACTTTACCGTCGGGTCCCGTCCACTTCAATAGGGCACGCCACTGGTCGCCATAGCGATAGATGCTGCCTTGGCCAAGCGTCCTTCGACCTCGCATTCTTTCACCCTAGCCGGTTGCCTATCCGGTTGCCTATGGGGTCATGGACGTGGCCTGGGGTGACTTACCCCAAAATGCATAATCCCAGCGCAGATGCACTTTGTTAGACTCAATGAGACCCTATAAACCCTACTTTGCGGAACTGGCAGTCAAGAGGTTCGTGGGTTCGAGTCCCATCACCTCCACCACAATCCCGCAGGTTATGGCCACTATTTGATGGCAAGAAGCCCCGAGTAAAGTTTGAGCGGTTGCCTAGGATAGCTGCACGTCGAATCGCCATACACATTCGCACACTTTCGGCCAGAGCACGAATAAAGGCCACGCGACGCCCTCAACCTCTCTCCTTGTGCCTCTTCTGATTCATTGTTGATATGTGGATAGCCAAGCCCACGGAACCCTGGCGCCGTCCATGCTTATCAAATGGGAAACGGAACACAATGTTCCTGCCTGCCTGAGTCCCGCTTTATAGGTCGTGAGACGACCCAAGCGAGTGTGATCAATTGTTTCATGTCGAGTGGACTATCGACGACTGACCAGCAAGCCTTGGAGGACAGCGATACTGCGTGCAATTTTGACATCCGTTACCCTGCACTTAATTGTCCACATGCGTGCATTATTGCATGTCTGCTAAGGACTTTCAGCGGAGTCTCAGTCGAATTCGTTAAATACAGAGTGACGCAGGGGAAATACAACGACAACAATTCTCGCTTGACACGGGCCGGCAGGGAGCCCGCCCAGGGCGAAGGGAGTGCCTATTCCTTTGCCATTGACCTCGTCCCTTGATGGAACCGAATGCGCCAATCGGATCCCGAGTCTTTGACCCATATTGAACTACGGAGAGATCCAGCCGTACCCTCGATTCGGTAAGTGAGCAGTATGACATTGTCAGCTAGCGCTATTGGTAAAAAGTCCGTACCCTTTCCAGACACTCGCGGATTGGCACTTAACGCTGCGGACACCGTGGCACGGTCCCAGGTGCGTCCGGACGCCCCATATTCGACGAAGTCAGGATGCAACAACTCTCGCACACGCTGGCCCGATCCGCGGATGGTTGGGTCCAGTAGTTGCTGCTCCCGGCGTACGACCTCTACCAAGTCCTCGTTCTCCACCATACTCATCTCTAAATGACCTAACCTTGAGAGACTGTTTTCCTGACAACGCAATTTAAGCCATCGATCTCAGACGCTATCTGCGGCTTTCTCAATGCAATGGCACAACATCTCATGTTATCCGATCCAGCTACCTATGAGATCGCCCATATCTACCTGAACGTTACCGCCGAATCGGCCATACCGTCGGCATTCTAACTTGCGTTGATGACTCCCGGAACCTTCTCGAAGCACGGTGCTACTTCTATCCAATACATCCCGGGGGCGGTTGAAAATCACTGGGACAAAGCAACTTTGATGGAGTACATCGAACTCGACCCAGGCTCAAAGACACTCGTTACTTTCCGACTCGACCCACCGATCTAGACTGCAGCCGGAAAGTTGGTGGAACTCTTCGGGGCGGCGCGGTCCCCAAACGGGTCTTGATTCTTGGTGCAGGATTCTCGAAGGCGATATCGGACCCTATGCCCATCGCAGGTAAGTTAGGCGAAGAAGTGGCGAATCAGCTCCAGCTGTCTCGGATCCCCACCGATCTCTCGCTTGCGCTAGCGATTGCAGCACAACCATCGTAGTGATACCGGTACCGCCTCCTTCTGACATAAGTGACCCAAGAGATGGCAGCGGATAGTTTGCAGCCTCGTCCAAGATGAGCGTGAGGGGGCGGATCGGGCCGAGCTCCAGGGGAAGCCGCAGCCATCCAGCGAGCAACCTCAACCACGTCCTCAATGAGTGCCGATACCAAACCAGCAGTGGCCGATGTACCGCTGGCTGCACCAAAGAGATAGAGGGTTCCGCGACGCCTGAGAAAGTCAGCGGGATCGAATGACTCCTCGTCGCTCGGCGAGACAGCAGCGAGAACACGAGGGTCCGCTAGAGAGGCAAGCGTATTGCCGACCATCGACCAGACCGAGTCTCGTTGCTTGTGATCCGCCGAAACGATAGCATCTAGCGCACGATCCCAGGATTGATTCTCCGTTCAGTTCGATGCGGTGAAGGTTCGTGGTCAGGCGGTCAAGAAGAGCGTCAGCGATCGTCGTGTCACCAATACTTGCGTACCAGTTGACAACTGGGAGTTGTGAGGTAAGGATCGTTGAGCGAAGTCCAATGGTGTATCTTGGAAATTGAGCATGCACGATCCTCTGTCGTGGCGGACTGCGCTCGGCCCGCGTGCGCTACTCTCAATGTCCATATCACGCGCCGAATAACGGACAGTGACGTCTCCTTCGCCCTTAGCGACAAGACGAATGCCACAAGCGGTCGGCGACTCAGAAGGCCAACAACGTTGCGCATCGACGCCTCATCCAACGATGCTGCTGTCTTCGGTGGGTCCAATGACCTCCTCAGCCTCAGCGCGCATCTGGAGCGGCCGGTTTTTAGCGAGCTCGGGCGTAACCAGCGCATCAAGCAACTTGACCGTGTAGGGGTCTTGTGGGTTGCGCAAGACCTCCACCGTCGCGCCCTGCTCCACAATTATCCCCTTGTTGAGCACCAAGATATGATCGGTCAACACCCTTGCACTCAAGAGATCGTGGGTGATATATAACAGACTGAGTCCGTTCTCGCGCTGGAGATCCGCCAACAGCCTCAATATTCCAGCGCGAAGCGACACATCTAACATCGACACCGGCTCATCTGCGACCAGAAACTCAGGTTCGCATGCCAACGCACGAGCGATCACCACTCGCTGGCGTTGGCCACCAGACAATTGATGCGGTAATTTACTGAGAAACTGCCCTGATGGGGCCAAACCCACCCGATCCAACAGCTGCCCCGCCCTGTCGAATGCCTCCGATGCTGACATCCCGAGATAATTCACGCACGGTCGACTCACCGTATACCCGACGGTATGAACCGGATTTAGTGCACCATACGGATCCTGAAACACCATCTGTACCTTGCGGTGCAAGGTATGTAGCGAGCGATGGCTGAGTCGCTCAATTTGCAGATCGCCGAATCTGATTTGACCCGAATCTGGGCGCTCCGTACCGGTAACCAATCGACCAATCGTAGATTTGCCACTGCCACTCGCCCCTACGAGCCCCACGGCGGCACCCGGTGGAATCGTAAACGAGACATTGTCGACAGCCACGGTCAGCTTGCGCCCCTTACCACGCTGACGGTAACGCTTCGAGACGCCATTGACCGATAGTGTGGATGCCAGCCTGGGAACGGGATCTGCAGGATAAGACTTCGTCGACATCAGCTAACCTCCCTCCGCGCCTCGGAGTAGAGATGGCAGGCCACCCGACCGCCACCAACGTCGCAGAGCCGGGGGCGTTCGCGAAAACAAATATCAATAGCTGATGTGCACCGTGGGGCAAAAGAGCAGTCATGATCCGCGAGCGACAGATCTGGAGGCGTACCCGGTATGTCCAAAAGCACGACCTCGTCAGTCCTCGGATCAGCGTAGCAACCAAACAGCGCCTCAGTATATGGGTGGTGAATCCTGTCCGGAACCATATCTACCGAGCGACGATCCTCGACAATGCGACCGGCGTACATCACGATCGTACGATCAGTGGCATCGAGCACAACCGACATATCGTGGCTAATGAGTACGGCGGTAAATCCGCGGGAGCGCTGTAATCCCTTGATCATATCCATGAGTGCAGCCTGCACAATCACGTCGAGGGCGGTGGTGGGCTCATCGAAGACGATCAACTCAGGCTCGAGTGCCAAGGCAAGAGCGATAGCGGCTCGCTGTCGCATACCACCCGAAAGTTCATGTGGGAACCGGCTGAGTACGCTGGCATCGAGTTCCACCATACCCATCAGCTCTCTACCCCGAGATCGTATAGCCTCCCCACTCCAGTGCTCGCCGGGCAAAGGATGCGCCTTGAGTAGGTCGCCGATGTGGCGTTCGATCGAGCGCACAGGGTTGAGTGCGTTCATGCCACTCTGGAGAACCAAGGCAAATCCTCGACGGCGCTGTCGTCTCAGTTTGTCCCCCTTTAGGCTCGCAATGTCGGTTCCTCGGAAAGCGATCATCCCACTGTCAAGCACCGCCGGTGGACGTAACATCTGCGTGAGGGCGAAGCCAAGCGTCGACTTCCCACATCCTGACTCGCCGACAATCCCTACGAACTCGCCTTCGCGCAACGAAAGGTCGACGTCACGAACGGCCCAGATTCTCTCACCGCGGCCCGGCTGATAGACGACGTTGACACCACTGGCCTCTAACAACATCGCTCAGCGCTCCCTCAGTCGTGGATTCGAGAGTGCGTCGATTCCGAAGTTGATCAGGATAAACGAAAGGGCGAGCATGACAATGGCCATTCCCGGGACCAAGACGAGTACCCACTGGCCGGTCAGCAGGGCGTTGTCGTTCTCGGCCCAATAGAGGATCGAGCCCCAGCTCACCGAGTTCGGGTTTCCCATGCCCAAGAACTCCAGGCTCGCGGCGGCTATCACCGCAGCGGTAGCGGCACCGAAGAAGCTCGCCGCTGCGAGCGAAACCATGTTCGGAAGAATCTCCCGAAAGACGATTCGGAACAGACGCTCACCCGAGAAGGTCGCGGCGGTCACGAAATCTCGCGTTCGCAAGGTGGCAGTCTGGCTCCGCATCACTCGGGCACCGGTAGCCCAGCCAGTAAAGCCAATCACCAGCAAAATCATCCAGGTTGAGTTGCTCCTAAGGTACGCCGCGATGACGATCATCAGAGGCAGTCCGGGCAGTACGAGTGCGAGGTTGGTCGTGAAGCTGAGCACATCGTCTACGACACCAGGGCGAAAACCAGCTATCAGCCCAATCAACAAGGCAAGAAAGGTCGCCAGCAACCCTGCACCAAGACCGACGAGCAGCGACACTCGCGTCCCGTAGATCATTTGCGAGAGAACATCCTGGCCGTTCCCGGTAGTGCCCAACCAGTTCACCGAATTCGGATTTTGGTAGGGGCGAAAGTTGGTCGCGGTCGGCGAGTGCGGCGCTAGCCATGGAGCAAAGATCGCCACCAAAATGAAGAAGGCCAAGAGAGCCAGACCAACACGCGACTTGCGGTTCGACCAAAGGGCCCCAAGAGCCCTAGCTACGAAGTGTAGTGATCGAGCGCTGGGGCGAACAGCACCCGAATCCGTCATGGATGCCCCCTGTGGTGACATCGTTGGAGGTACGATCGCCATCAGCAACGTCCTTTCATTCCTCGTATCGGCTTGGGCCAACTCACCCTACTCACGTTCCACGCACCCGAGGATCCAGCAGCCCATACAGGAGATCGACAACGAAAATCGTCACGAGCATGCTGACGGTGATCAGTAGAAAGATCGCCTGCATCAGCGGATAGTCGCGGTTATTGACCGCTAAAAGCAACAGGCTTCCGATACCCGGATAGCCGAAGATGCTCTCTACCAGTACCGAACCGCCAATGACCGCACCAAGTGCGAGGCCAAAACCAGTCACGTTCGGGAGCAGTGCGTTGCGCGCGACGTAGAGCAAGGCAATCGTACGGTCCCTAAGCCCATTGGCTTCAGCAAAGAGCACGTAATCTTCACCCAGCGTATTGATCATATTGTTGCGCATCCCAAGCACCCAGCCAGCTAGTGATGTCACCACCAACGTGACTGCAGGCAAAATGGAGTGGTAGATGGCATCACCAAGAAAGGACAACGTCAAGTGCGGCACGGCACCCGGAGTGTAGCCACCGGTCAATGGAAACATGTGATACTTGAATCCAAGGAAATAGAGGAGAAGAAGCCCGAGGAAGAACGGGGGGAAGGCAGAGAAGAAGGTCGAACCAATCGTGACGGCGCTGTCGACCTTGGTCTGTCGGCGCCAGCCTGCATACACCCCCAATAGTGTCCCGATGACGAACGCGATCACCGTGCTCGTGCCAACTAACACGATCGTCCAGGGAGCCGCAGCGAGGATGGCACGAGTAACCGACACATCCGTGATCGAATAGGTCATGCCAAACCTGAGATGCATGATGCCGAGTAGATAGTCGCCATACTGCACCCACAGGCTTGCATGCGGTAAGCCAAGCTGAATCTCAACGGCGCGCTTCATCGCCTCGGTCACCGTCTGCCCGGTGGCAGCCAGCCGCGATAGGGCGGCCTGGACTGGTGACCCGGGCATGAGTCGAGGGATGATGAAGTTCAGCGTCACTGCTGCCCACAGCGTCAGCGCAAACATCGCTAACTTTCGTAGAAAATAGCGCAACCTGACCCCTCCCCTCTGTTTCAGTCACCAGTCCAACACGCCACCCTAGGCTGGACGTACGTGCATCAAGATGGCGAGTAGGTCGTCATCCCAGGTTGCCGGCAGCGTATACGGGTTCTTCGCGGAGGGCCATCCGACCCAGTGTTTGGTACTATAGAGACCCCACATGCCGCCGTAGTACAAGTCAATCACCGGAGCCTGGGTGTACATGACCTCTTGCAGTGGATAGGTCGCCTTGATCATCGCTGAGTTCGTCGTGGCTGCTGCGAGCTTCGCCAACTCACGATCTACCGCTGCGCTCTTGAAGCGACCCCAGTTGCTCACGGCAATCGACTTGATAGGCGCGGCAAATGAGCTATTCAACAATGGATTGAAGGTACTGTAGGCGTTTCCGCTCCCACCGAAACTTCCCATAGCAGCCTGGAACAAACCAGATTGCGTGTTGGTCGTATACACCGCAGCCGTCGGCTCGTTGAGAGTTACGTTCATCCCAACCTTCCCAAGCTCAGAACTGATCTCCTGGGCGGCAGCGACCCAGTCGCTGTAGTTGTTTGGTACCGTGATCGAGAAGCTCACCTGCTGGCCCGCCGAATTCACCAACTTACCGTTTTTCTGGCTATAGCCAGCGAGCTTGAAGTACTTCAACGCCGTCTGATCATTCTGGGTAATCATGCCGTGGTTAGGTATCGCCGGGTCTGCCCACGACTGTTGACCAGGAAGGACAAGACCCGTCTGTGGAGCCACCTGCTCTACACCAAACAGTGCCTTGTTCTCGACCGTGTTTCGGTTAATAGCATATGAAATGCCTCGGCGGAAATTCGGGTTGTTAAAAGGAGCTGATGTCAGGTTCATGAACAGCCCGACAACCCCACCGGCCGGGAACCAGTACTTGTTGTACTTCGGGTTCCGTGCAACAAAGGTCCGTTGCACGTCCGGGAAGTAGTTGAATGAGAAATCATAGGTGTCGTTGGCGACGAGTAGCTCATTGGTCGACTGGCTTGCCGAGCCTACCAAGAATGCGACCGTCTGTGGTTTGACGTCGCTCGCCTCGAACGAGAGCGGGTTCTTCTTGAACACCGTCTTCGTCGGTGCAAAGCTCCCAAAGGTGTAAGGTCCGGTCACCACCGGTGAGGTAGCGGTATAGGTCGCCGGGTTGGCGACCTTCGACCAAACTGCCTGTGAGACGATTGGCACCGAGGCGAGTGAAAGGTTCAAGGGAACGTCGGGCACGCTGAGCTTGAAGATGATCGTATCTCCTGAGGCGGTAACCGAGGAAAGCTGATTCCACACACCGCCACCATCGAGAGCCGGGTACTTCTTCAACATGTCAAAGGTGAAGACGACATCGGCTGGCGTAAAGGGCGTGCCATTGCTCCACTTGACGCCTTTGCGCAAGGTGAACTCCAACGTGGTAGAGTTCACGGCCTTGAACGAAGTTGCAAGTTCCGGCGACATCGTCCCGTTGATAGGATCGACCAACATGAGTGAGTTGTACATGAGATCGACACCGAACTGTCCATTGTAGGGATTGAGATTGTTTACGGTCGCTGGCGCCGTATTTCCCTCTATCGTGAGCTGAGTTGATGCGGGTGTCGCCTTCGTCGAAGTCGATGCGGATGAGTTCGTGCTGCCACAGGCCGCGAGCGACAGTGTCACCACCCCGGTCATGAGACCAAGCTTTCCCAGCAGTGCAAGTCTCGACTGCTGACCAGTTCCCTTCTTATATGTCTTATGATACATTTCGGTTCCCCCTTTAAAAATCATTACAACCGAGCGTCCGCCGTCGCTAACCCTCGTTCCCAAACTGCAGGTGAGCGCCAGTACCAGCCTGGTTGCTGCCGACCACCGTTTGCATATCAATCGCCAATCATCTCCGCCCCCAACATGGCATGGGTCCCCGGTTCAGTCGAACGCAGATCACATAAAGCGTGGTTCATGAATGCTGAGCGTTATCATCACCTCCCTTCCCAAAACCCCCATACTCCGTCGCGATCGGTCCCATTGCCCTGACAAATCCAGCCCCGCCACGAGACCAGAACTCAAAGAAAAAGTTCGCTGGCATCATGACACCGGCACAAATCGCTCACGATCGACGGTGGGTGCGAGCCGCAGCCGTACGACGCCCGGGTGCGACAGCACCAACGTAATTTCTGCTCTCCCCTCTGTCGGGGCCAACGATTCCCGCTCTTCAACGAAGAGTCGATCGAGTCTGCGTAGCTCCTCCCACTGTTTTTCGTCTGGCCACTGCGTACTCTGAGGTAGATGTGCGACGATATTGGAGTGCTCCTGGTCTACTCGGGCAATGCTGACGTCATACATCGCAGCTGCCAGCTCAGCGAAGGTGACTCGAACCGCACGATCGAGTCGGGGATCGCCATGCATGATCTCGGTGTTGATCGAACCGTTCCAGATCACGACATCAATCATGCCATCTTGGTGCCGCGACGCCATCGCTTCAACGGAGCTATCATAGGGAGTACCATCGAGCTCGAGGGTCTCTTCGCCTTGATGTTCGGCGAGATGGACCGCCCAGTACCTCGGTTTTCGAAGGTTACCAACGCTGAGGAGTCCAAAGCCATCATGAAAGAGTCTTGGGGGACGTCCAAGCTCCTCGAAATGATCGCTGATCACCCAATACGAGAGCGCGTCAATCCTCTTTGAGGCCGACTGATAACCGGAGAGCACAAATGGAGCTCCTGAGACGGAGTCATGGACGGGACCAAAGTGTGTGCTACCCACCCCCCACTCCGTCCAATAGATCGGGACACCTTCATGTCCGTATTGCGCCAAGATGGGCCGAAAATCCAACGGGAGATTGCCATAGGTGTGCGTAGTCACGAAATCAAGGGGGCAATCAACCTCCTGAGTGAATCGTGCCAAGAGCTCTACCCATTCGCTGGCCGCGCTCGAAGGTCCTCCAACCTGTAGCCGTGTGTCAACAGCCTTGATTGCCCGGGCAGCGACCTCATAGAGATGGAGGTAGTCCTCCTTTGATCCAGTCCAAAAGACCTCAAGGTTCGGCTCATTCCACACCTCAAATGGCCAGGTCGCGACCTCGTTGATACCGTAGCGGGACACGAGATGCTGCACAAATTCGCTGATCAACTGGCCCCACTCACGCCAGTCCCTCGGCGGAGAGATAATCCCGCGGTAAGTGAAAACGGTCTTCGACGGGTCGAGTGCGAGAGCTCGAGGCATAAATGACAGCTCCACCACAGGCCTGACCCCAATGGCGAGCAACGAATCGTAGATCACATCAATACCGCTGAAGTCAAAGACCAGCTGCCCATCCTCCGCTCGCTCCGCTACGCCCAGATCGTCATGAAAGATCGCGTGAGCCCTCACCCAGCGAACCCCGAGATCATCATGGGCGATCCGAAGGGCCTCATGAAACTCACCTCCGATATCATTGCCGTGTTCATCGGATCCCATTGTGAGCTGTGACAGTCTCTCCGAGCCGACCATGCTCCATAGACGCTGTAGACGACCCACCACCTGGCCCGCCTTGACGTGCAACTCAACAGGATCCGGATCCGCGATGCTGGTAGCGATCTGGACCGGATCCGACCAGGCGCCATCTCGTGCCTCCGGCGCGCGAACGGCCGCAACTCGAAAGCGGTACTCAACGCCGTCGTCAAGACCGGTGACGACGAAGCGGTCGCCGGGAACTGCAGGAACATCGCTCTCCCCATGGCGCAACACAGTGGAACTGCCATCCTTGCCCGTGCACTCCACGAGATAGCCGATCGCCCCTGGGACCGGGTTCCACAACAACGTGATGCAGCCCGAACCCGCGACCGCTCTGAGGTGCTCAAGAGCGGGCAGCTGGTCAGAATCTACGTGAACGCCGTCCGAGCGCTCGTACACCCTCAGCTCCCAGTCTCGCCTCGCATCTATCTCGTCTGCCACGTACCTAACTCCTCTCTTGTGTCAACCTGACCACTGGCACCACAGCCACAACTCTCGCGAATCACCAATTCCGTAGACAAAGACACCGACCTGCGAGAAGACTTGCTCCGTTGAATTCTCGACAAGAGCAACTCGACAGCGACCTCACCCAACTCGCGCATCGGCTGACGTACCGTCGTGAGAGTGGGTGACACGTGCCGCGAAACCGCTATCGAGTCAAAACCCGTGACTACCACATCCTCCGGAATTCGAAGACCCTTCTCTCTGAGGACTCCAAGCGCTCCTATTGCCATCTCATCATTACCAAAAACGAGCACGCGCGGAAGGGATCCAAGGGCCACAAGCTCACCCATCGCGCGCCTACCACCCGCCTCCGTAAAACCACCTTGAACTGTCACTTCACCCGGTGGTGTAAGCCCAACCATAGTAAGCGCTTCACAAAACCCTCGGAACCGCTCGTTCGAGTCGGGCGATCCCGGAGGGCCGCCCACGAAAACCAGCTCGCGATAGCCATGGTGCTCGAGTAGGTGCAACGTGAGTTCTCTCATGCCATTACGGTTGTCGACCGACACCTGATCAAATGAACGTCCGCCTGGCCGATGCGCAAGAAGCACCACTGGGACAGATCGCGCAATCGCCATCACATCTCTGTCCGAGAGGCTGCGAGACATGATGACAAGCCCATCAACCTTACCGGCAACAGAGTAGGCAAGTGCCTTTCCTCCTGAAGGTCTCACCGCCGCAACAACTACTGCCTGACCTGCTCGGGTTGCTACCCGTTCCGCCCCCCTGATCACCTGGTCGACGTAGAGGGGTGACTCCTCCTCCGCCAGTCCCTGCTCCCCCAGATCTGGGAACAAGAGTCCAACCATGCCCGCCTTGCGTGAGGCAAGTCCCCTCGCTGCACCATTGGGCACCCAGCCAAGTTCAAATGCCGTATTGAGAACTCGTTCTCGCGTTCGCATAGAGCCGAAGCTCTCGTCGTGCATAACGCGAGAGACCGTCGTCGTGGACACCCCGCAGTGCTCAGCAACGGCATAGATCGTCGGACGATCCCCCAATGCAATACCCCCCTTTGAGAAGCCATCGCTTCATGTGTACCGCTTCACTATATCATCGAATCCGGAGCCCTGAACTTTCGGGCGCGATAATTACCGCCAGCAACTTCGCGCACTCTCAGCTTCTCGATCGACGCGCGCGCAACTGCCAAGAGCAAACGGGCTCTAGACGCCTACACTCGAGTGCAGCACTGCCGCTCCAGAATACTTAAACCTTGTTAGGCACTCCTTTTCTTTTCGCTCCCCAACCGTCGAGTCTCCCCTGCCCCCACCACGGGGACAGGACTCATACGGGCCACATTGTGAGTACCTCCCACCGTCATATCTAGCAACTGTGGTTCGCCTGGGGTCTCAGCCGTTGAGCACTAGCCTTGGTATCCAATTGGATATTCCGGCTTTCCATTTGCGCGTAGGAACCTCTCCTCTAGGATCTTCTTCACTTCCCCAAAGGGAGTGAACCGGTTGATCTGGTGATCTTTGATCCTGTTGAGTAGGTTCATGGCAGCTACGTGATCTACATCACCCTGCCAGTTGCAATCCCAATAGGGATTGCGACAGTGAAACATGTCCCCGTGTCGGTTGTCACTATGGACATACCCACACGTTGGATCGGGACATGTTTGGCTGCTGTAGGCCGCGTTGACCGTTTTAATGGATCTTCGGAAATCAGCGGTAATCCGGCACCAAGATCGACCAGGAATCGATAAGTCGTTGAGCGCATCTGAGGTGATTGGCCAGATTGGGACCGTCATGTGGAGAGTTCTAAACTACACAACCCGTGAACGGGCAAGAGGGGACAAGGGGTTCTCCCTGGTGTCTTACTTATTGGGTTAGTTGGTTCCGGTTACGAACCAAGTGCGCTAGAGATATGCGTTGTCACCGGGGTAACCGTAGCTAGCAGTGACCAGTCAGGCTTACCAGCGCTAAGGAGCGCCCTGATTCTAAAGTGTAATGCCTCCTACCAGGAAAAATAAGGACGACAAGACCTAAGCATCAGACGATGCGAGAGTGGTCTAGGTGTTGTGAGCTGTTAGGGCTAGGCGACCCTTTCGGTTACGGTGACGTCGAACCCGAGAGCCTCGATCCGCTTGGTCAGTCGCTTTACCTGAACAGTTGGATCGTTGTGACTCTCGAAGTAATCAGCCCCCAGATCTTGATAGAGTTCGCCATTGGTGAGGAGATGCCAGACGACGTTGAGCATGGAGTTGGCGACCGCAACCGCTGCCTTGTTGGGGCCTCGTCGCCTGGCGATTCGTGCATACTGGGCAGATGCGTAGGTTCCCTTTGTGCGTGCCGCCGCCCGGGCAGCCTCTATCATCGCACGCCTCAACGACGTAGATCCATGTCTGGTACCTGCTGGCTTTCGCTTGCCGGCTGACTCATAACTAGCAGGTGCTAGTCCAGCCCAGGCACATAGATGTTCAGCAGTTGGGAACCTCGACATATCACCTCCAGTCTCAGCTATGATCACCTGAGCTGTGATGGTAGGGATTCCCGGAATAGATGCGACCAAGGCGACGGCAGACTCAAAAGGGAGGAGACGCTCGCAGATCTCTTGGGTGAGTGCCCCGATAGCAGAGTCCAGATAGTCGATATGGTCGATGATCTGTTTGGCGACGAAGGCATGGTGGGCTCCGAAGTGTCCATAGAGTGCCTCCTCGAGTTGAGGGATCTTGGCCCGCATCCTGGACTTGGCCATCTGGGCCAGAACTGCGGGATCTCGTTCTCCCGCAATGAGGGCCTCGATGATCTCCCTCGATGAGGCGCTCCATACCGCAGAGGCGACCGAGGTGAGCTTGATGCCAGCATCTTGGAGAACCTTCTCGAGGCGTTGGATCTCCCTCGCCCTGGCATCGACCTGGGTCTTGCGATATCGCGTCAACTCACGAAGTTCACGGATCTCAGGTGGAGGCACAAAGCTTGGTCGTACCATGCCATGGGCTGCGACATCTGCGAGCCACTCGGCATCCGAGAGATCCGTCTTTCTGCCAGGTACGTTCTTCACATGTTGTGCGTTACAGAGCCAGAGTTGGGGGAAGAGTCCCTCCAATGCGTAGTACACCGGCTTCCAATACACTCCGGTCGCCTCCATCACCACGGTTGACACTCCAGCATCGACGAGGAACCGGGCCAAGTCCTCTAATCCTTTGCGTGTCGTGTTGAACGTCTCCTTGGAAAGGGTAACCATGCCATCTGGCTCTCGAACTCGCGTGCACGCAACGACGGTGTCACGGTGGACGTCAAGGCCACCCACTTTATCTGCTATCTCCTTCAACT
>NZ_JXUW01000047.1 GCF_000949255.1 Ferrimicrobium acidiphilum DSM 19497
GACATCCCAAGAGGCGGTGTCCTTTCATCACCGCAGGAATACATGGCGCCTCATGGCGCACCTTAACCACATGAAATGGATCGAGACAGATTTGGGCGTTAGGTGCCTTCTCGCGGAAGGCCTTGGCAAAGGCTGGACCGAGATCCATGGTGGCTGCTTTGATCTTGGCAATCCGTTCTTCACCCAGGTCATCGAAGAATTCATCTAGGCTCTTGGCACTTTTCCCCTCTGCCCCGTAGACGATCTTGCCCGTCTCGTGATTGGTGACAAGCGTTAAGTAGTTGTGGTGTTTGCGATAACTGATCTCGTCAACCCCGAGAATGAAGAGGTCATCAAGACGGTTGGGATCGAGCTCTTGGCGTGACGACTCGTTCACAGATCGTTCCTACCGTACGCCAGGCGACTCTGAGCAGTTTTGTCATGCGTGGTCCGAGTCATTTGGTACGGTCATCTTGGCGCATCCCCAAGCTACCAAGTGCTCGAAGTCCCTCGTAAACCGCGACTCCCCAACTGGTCGGGCAAATGGTACTGCCTCAGTGATCACCCCGTGAGTTGGACACCGGAGTCGTCTCAGTTGGCACGAGAGCCACGTCTGGTGAGTCCCGATGTCGAGGTGTCTCCATCGTGAGTCGAGCGTTCTCGTGTCATAACAGGCCCGGGTCGCATAGGAGCACTTAGGGCATACCAACCGCGATCGGGTAAGCCTGAGCTTTACCAGCAGTTCGTGTGGACGAACTAAAACCTCGATGACGGTGACACTGCGAAGCCCCAGCATCTGCTTAACTAGAGAGGTAGCGCGCACGGTTCTGAACTCCTTTTTGATGGGTTTCCAACACCAAATTTAGAGCTCAGAAACCGTGCGCGTTTCTTATGTGGCTATTTCAGCCTCAAATACCCCCACTGAACTGGGGCTATGGATCAGATCCAGGCCAAATCTATCCACATGAATATCAATAGAGCCGGATTATGGTCTAACCAATAACCTCACACGGCACTCAACGATGTAAACATCCTCGTCAATGACCATCACCAGTACAGCCAGTATTACCAGGTCCGCGGCAGAAGATTAAGTGCGACGCCGTACGATTCGAACGCGGCTACTGCAGCCAGCACCAAGAGTACAACCCGGATCGCTAAGACACGTCGTGTTACGACGAATGCACCCAACACACAACACGCCGCCACGCCGAGCCAGATCGGGAGAAGGTAGCCGGGAACAGCTGGCAAAACAGCCTTGCTCGAAGGAAGGGACCGAACCTGAAAGTTGCTCGGCGCCGAACTATGCACAGATGAATTCGCCGCCAGGGTAGCTCCAATCGAGAGCACACCACGAACAATAAACCTGTCAGCAGCGGAGTACAGAGGAGTACAGGTGGTCAGGGTAATATACCAACCTCGCAGAGGCTGCAACACAGACACATCGGTAGGCGATACTACCGCGCGATCTACGACCCGATAGACCCAGACATGCTTTCCAACCTCCAGCACGATCCTGTCACCAATACCCACGTCCGGCAAATTGTAGAACGGATGCAACCACGTCGTTCGGTGTCCCGCTAGGGCTATATTACCGGCGTTTCCAGGCATTGCCGTTCCTGCGTAGTGGCCTGGACCCTCCTCCAACTGAACCTTCTGGGCGCCCTCGACAACGACATCGTTAAGTATTCCAGCCGAGGGAATACTTAACCTCGCGATAGGTGTGCCTGTCGGTATCTCCGTCGGCCAACGAACCTGCGGAATCGAGCTATCAGTTGATCCAAGCGGGAGTGACTTCGTCTTCAAACCTTTGGCTAACGCCCGCTGAAGACGATCCTGTGCCACAACAGCCGAATGATGACTCACAAACAGAGCATAAGGTACAAAACCGAGCACATAGATTCCAGCACACATGAGCACCACAGCGAGAATCCTGACAATGCGCCTATAATTCACATCTCTCCAAAAGACCATCAACACGTCACAAAGACAACTCTAGTTCGCATTCGTGCTCACAGGACGGCGACCCACAGAATCGAAAACGGGCAACACCTTCCAGAATGCCACCCTTACACCAGACATCGAATCCCATATCGGTGTGCAAATATGACCTACTCCTAAATCCAGAACTTATACAATCGACGGATACATCGCTACGCAACTCTCCCACAATCCCACCCATTGCTAAGTCGGCTGACCTCCCAAGCACTACCATCGACCACAAAGGCACGCAAAGCACCAAAGATATCCTGTCTGATAACCATCAATTCAAGGAACGCTCTCCCTCTCGAACTCAATGCCAGGGCAAGAATCCAGCATAGTTAGCATCTCGTCAACCGACCAGGTAACACCATCACAACGGCGAAATAACAACCAACCTCAAAATGCACCACTAAATAAGCAACGCTATTTCGACCCGATACAGCAGTTCCAACAACCAGTACACCATCACATATGCGAAACCTCCAAACAACCTTGACCAATTATATAATTGACATTACGAATGCGAACAGACCGCATTATTATCACTAGCCTAAATACTAGCCCTCGCATATCTCGCCACCTAGCAACGACATAGCACGATCTACTGATTAGCCTTTATGACCGGCACAAATGCGTAAGTAAAGGGCGCCGTCGCTGCAGGTGCATATAACACATGAGCAACATACCCACCAGGCTGACGCAAAAAATAACGCGAAGAACGCTTTACACCAGCGATCTTAAAACTTACAACACCATCAACATTTGTTCTTCCACGCATGACTATATGTCTCGGACCAGAATACAACGGGGTATTTTGCTGTCCTTCCCATAAAAAAACAGGCCGTCCCACCTCGGGACCACAACTTGAAGTCAATCTAGCAGTAACCTGTAACTGTAGCCCAAGTCTATTAACTCCAGTGAGTACGAACTTAGTAGCGCTACAGGCCTTCCAATTACCGAGCTCAAACAGATCTTGTCCGTTGACGGTATCGTTCGTAGTTAACGGCCTGAATTGTGATAAGTCATTCGATACGTTCCGAAAAAGCTGCTTATCGCCATTGGTGTAGCCCATGATAAGATAACCAGCACTCGCCTGCCTCATCGAAAGCGCCAATTGACGCGCCGATGTTCCACTATAAGGTAAACGAACAAGGCCCCGAGTAAAGCGAGTCCCTACAAGAGGATAAGTGAACATCGGAGAGTCTAGGCCACTAAAAGCGATGGTGGAGCCAACTGGCAACCTATCGACTGCGGCATACTGGGGCCAAGGTTCAATTACCTTGTTGGCATTTCCATTTATGGCAACTTTAACAAGTTGCGATATCGTAAGATAAGTAGGATATCCATCTACATTAGCTGAATATACCGTAGGTGTATTGGCCCAAACTAGTGTCACAAACGTTAAGACGACAAAACTAACACGTAAAGCTGCATCTGCGTAACGGAGTAGACGATAGCGGGCCATCTGGAATCTTTCCAGGATAACTGCGAAACCACTAGAAGCTAGAACAAATAGGGACATTGAATATCTCGCCATCCACGGCTCACTAGTTAGAACCAATACAATGATCACCGGTAGACACAAAAACCAAAAGAACTCCCATTTATAACGAAACGTATATATCAGCAGATATATGAGAGCTGGCGCCAAGATGAACAACCATTGCAGTCCAAAACCGCCAGGTCGAGAGTCGTAGTAATACGGGTGGTGCTGTAAATCAGTCAGCCATGACACGACAACTTGCCCTAGGTACCCCAACGGCGCAGATTTAATACCTTGCGGTACATTATTTCCAATAATGAGCTGCTGAATAGTACCGTATCCATGGAAACCTAGCAAGTCAATCGGATAAAATGGATTTTTCCAGACAATCCATGCACGGATATACCAAAATGCACCGAGAGCAACCACAGGAAAGGTGAGCACGACGGCTGCAACACCAAATTTTGGACCCGAAGTATCGGTTGTCCCTCTCAGGTATTGTGTGATTGCTGCAATCGCGACTGGAGCGATAATAACTAAGTTGTCTGACTTAACACCTGTCGCCAAGCCAAGTGCGCACCCCGAGAGAAAAAGATAGCCAAGCAATCCGGGCGCACTGCCACCAGCATTTCGTTTCCCATGCCAAACGTTGATAACAAACAAAAGTGATGCAACTACTGTTGTTCCGGCAGCAATATCAACGTAGGCGGTCGAAGACTCCAAAAATATTGGCGGAAGCGTCATGAAAGCTAAAGCAGCAATTGCTGCATAGCGAGGTCGTACGTTGAGTAATCGACTAAGAACATACCCTGATATCGCGCCCAGCATCACAAAGGCGAAATTGACGAATGGCGAATAACGTAGAGTATGCAAGAAGGCACCTAGCCATGCGACCAGTACTCCCTGATCAGATGGATAGGTATCCGCAAAGATACTTTGATCGCTCTGAACGATCGCGTGGTGTTGAAGCCAGGTTGCTGGCCCAATAAGATGGTAACTCAAACTATCGTAGGACACCATCGGGAGTCTGATGATTTCGATAGACTGCCACGTATATTCAACCAAGACGGCTATAACAAGTAACACAATAAGAGGACTGGTGATGAGTCTTCGGACAGAGCCGCCGAACTGCCTCATGATGGTGAACAAGGTGGCGAAGGGATTACGTCCACGTCTTCGTAAAATCACGAGTTCCGTGATCGTTGTCATCAAAGCAAGTCCAGTGAGGGTATAAGCGTCAAGTTCACGAAAAACTAAGCCTGCCACCAATCCCTCTACGACAGTTTCGGCGAGTGCAATGACAAGCGTTCCCAGGACTATCATCGACGAGCTGTCAAAGTCCAACGATGCAGCAACCGATGCCGCACCTATTAGCGTGGCAACCAACGAGGCTACCAGGAGGACTATGTCAATGATGATCAACGGCGACTATCCTAGATTTAGACTGGGCGAATGCTGCTTCAGAGCCAATTGTAGTAGCAACCGTGGCGAGAGGTGCTACCCCTTGCTGACAGCCAATGATTGAGCACAATAAGATATTAATTCCTCGGCCGTCCCGTTTGATATTGGACGGCCCCTTGAGCCCGGTCCACTTCGTCTGTGACGACTACCATTTCCATTCTACTTGTCTCGCCTCTATGCTGTATCGGACCCCGAGTAGTTCCCCACAAGTTGTGTACTCGGTGTTTGCTTAACGTAAGCGAGAACCATTCTCTTTAGGTGTCACGTCCTAGCCTTCAAGGGCCACACACCCGTGCAGGCTGAAGGTAACCGAGGGAGACATCCGCTTAAGGTCTAATTTGTAGTTGCTACGAAATTCATTGGTCAACAATTGCGCTTCGGCGACTTGAGATAAACGGTTCGTCATTCAAAAGCTCACCCCCTAGCCTTGACTTTAAGCAATTCACACATCGCGTTGGTGCCAGGATGAACCTGGACTGATAAACTAAAATGCAATACCCTTGTCAGAGGCCGAATTCAAAAGAGCCCGCGAGATGAACTCTGGTCTGTTGTTCATTCTGATGTAGACCAGGACAACACGTTCGGCCACAATCCCATCGAGGGCCGGGATGACTCCGTCGGTGTCAGTCGAGCAATCCACGGGGGGGGGTTACCAGCTATTCTCTTGACAACTCATCGATGACGTTGAATAGTTTTATGCCCTCCTCTGGTCTCTCTCCTCTCACCCCTACATGTCTTGGCATTCTCCTTAGTGTTGCCGAGAACCGTGTCCCGTTGGGTGACTGGTTTTGATATCGCCGATTCAGTGAAAACAAGCCTCTACACTACAAGTGTCATGGCTAAGCGGAGTGCTGAAGCCCATTTTGTCAGCCGAGCCCTCTACCACCAAACACATCACCGTCAATGCCACCCATATCTCGGGGTCGTCGACACTGACCTTGAAGCGAACCAAAACTTCTGGGCTTGGACGTGAGGTTGACCCGCAAAGATCCAGTCACATAAACATCCCTTCCTGGCATTCATCTCGCGCTTCAAATAGTGGTCATCGGGCAAGCGAACTCTGGGGGATCCTCTGTACATACACGCTACCACGTGTGGACGTGACATAACAGATGATATCACCTGGGGTGGCCGTCGTGCAGGCCATCCCACTGACCAACCCATCCAGATTCTTAAGCGAACCAACTTTCTTGACTTTGCCGGCACGTAGTGAGTAGAAAACCCCGACATCGCTGATGACTACGTAATCTCCATTGTTCAAACTCGCTACAGCAGCCAAGGAACTTGACGTCACATCGATAGAAGAAGTCCAATGATCGGTTTTCCATCGGAGGTACCTACCTTCATTATCCACGACTACACAACTCATGCTGTCAAGACAGGCAATAGCTACCATGGATGCTCCGGGATCGATGGCCACTGGTTTTGTCCACTTTTCACCATTCCAATGACTGACACCGCCGCCAACAGCGAAGCAAGACTGACTTGACTGACAACTGATGGATAACGCCGAACCCCACGCATTGACAGCAGTCGACCACGCCTCTCCGGAGAAGAGATATGCATCGCCAAGTCCATCTATCGCAGCGCAGAAACCATCAACCGCACAGCCCAATCCCGTAAGCACATGCCCCAACGACAGCCCTACAGGCCTCTGCCACTTTCCGTTCACCAATTCAACAACGTCGCGGGAAAACAGAATTGCCATGCAGCGATCACCAGAGAAACAACTGACACTAGCGCTACCAATCCCTGCGTTTTTGACACGCACCAATGGCGATTGGCCAAGCTCCACGACTTTGGACATACCCGACAACGACCAGAATCGACCGGACTCAGCTTCCACAAGACAGTAGCCCGAAACGCTACACGAGATCGATTCTAATACTGTCGACGATAGAACAATCCGTACCGAAGGAGGGAGAAGGGGGTGGGATAGCTGACCTACAACCCGCCGATGCGTACCATGCGAGCGAGTTCCACCCGCAGTCGAAACAACTCCACAACCCGCCAACATCGCAGTCACAAACGCCACGACAACCACTGTGCGCACTATGCGAAACCTTGAACTCATGAGCGACGACACCTAACCAATATAGACGGCTCGATACGCCTCAACTCCGACACCTAACCCTCTGCCCCAAAACCATCTCACGTCTAGGGCCACCACTAGTGTCCCTAGTCAAAGTTTCGCTGTGAAATGAGAAGTTCAAAGATTCGGCCCCTGTTGAACCCATTGTACATCTACTCCCTTGGAGGAAGAGGCAATGACAATGGCCAAGCAAATATCCAAAGTAACCCGAGCGGCGAAAGATTCACAAGGGACCAAGAAGCGTACCGGACGTAGACCCACCTATGTCCTCACGTTGAGCGATGAGGACAAAGAGTTCCTCGCATCGGTCATCGCAAAGCGAAGTGCTCGAAGCCGCTCAAGTTGTGCGAGCGAAGATAGCCCTGTTGGCCAATGAGCATGTTAGGCTTCGCGATAAGCGCTGATGAGCTCGATGTCTCTCACTTTACAGTCTCAAAGCGGCCAAGGAGATTCGCCCTCTATGGGGTGAGATCCCTCGGTGATGCACCAAGGTCAGGGGTACCGAGGACCCATGGGGACGACAAGATCGCCGAGATCATCAAACTCACCACCGCGACCACTCCACCTGATGCCTCAACTCATTGGTCAACCAATACGATGGCAGTCGCCGCTGGTGTCTCTCCCTCTACGGTGGGGAGGATATGGCGAACCTTTGGTCTCAAACCTCACATGGTTGAAAGCTTTACTGTGTCTAACGATCCAGAGTTCACTGAAAAGGTCAGAGACGTTGCTGGGATCTATATAAACCCACCGGAGGCGCACGATCGTCCTCTGTGTTGACGAGAGGTGCAAGCCCTCAACCGCACCCAACCCATGCTCCGGGTGGTGCCAGGGGTTCCCCTGCGTCGAGGGACTTCAGTACAAGCGCAGGCGGTATCAGCAACCACAATGTGCGCACTCGATGTCGCCTCCGGCAAGGTAATCACCAAGATGACCGCTGCCCATAGGCCTGTAGAGTTCATCTCAGTTCTTAGAGCTCATCGACAAGAAAGTACCCAAAGAGCTTAAGAGTTCACGTTGTCTTGGACAACTACGCAGCCCATAAGACCGAATCAGTGAGAACCGGGCTCAAGGGGCCGTCCACCCCGGTCTACATCAGAATGGACAATGGACCAGAGTTCATCTCACACGCTCTTTCGAACTGGGCCAAAGAGATGAGCGTCACTCTTTACTTTATCGACCCAGGATCACCCTGGCAGAACGGGAAGTGTGAGTCGTTTAACTCGAGATTACGAGACGAGCTCTTGAACGGTGAACTCTTCACCTCAGTCACCGAGGCGCAATTGTTGACCAATAAATATCGCCATGACTACAACCGGACCCGAGCACATAGCTCCCTCGGTTACCTGAGCCCCCACGAGTTCTTGGCCCTCGACGTGACGACTGAAGAGAATGGTTCTCACGCGGTCGAGTAAACACCGAGGATTCTACGCCGAGAACTACTTCCGGTCTGAAGCAGCATAGGGCCGAGACAAGTAGAATGAACGTGGTCGTCTCACAAACGAAGTGGACCGGGCTCAAGGGGCCGTCCGCTTGCCCACCCAGGATTTCAGTTCCAATTCACACCAACGTACTCATCGCAGATGTTTCAAGTAGAGAGCTGGTTCTAGGGCCCTTACTACAACGCAGCGTCCACCACAGTGTGACCGAACTCAACAGAGGGATTACCAAGTGGGCCAAGGCCCAGAACGAGAACCCTAAGCCTTTCATCAGAGACAAAGAGCGCCGACGAGATCTTCGCTTCTATGCAGAAATATCTGGGTACGATCGTTTCTGAGCAAACTTCTGAGAAAGAACACTAGGGCCGAAGCGAAATCAGGATCAACTAGCCCAACAATCAAGCCTCTCGCACACCGTACATAGTCAAACCAAGACAATTCATCGTTTCGCTCCAATCACTCGGTACACCTCTTGCGTGGGACAACCAAATATGTAGCAAAGAAACCCGAATCCAATAATCCCGACAAAGGACGATCGCCATGACCCAAGTGGAACACACAACACCGCAATAACGGCACACATCAACTACGTATCCACTAAGATCTGCCAAAACTAACCTTGGGCGTAGGAGGCCAGTGTGACCAAGCGTATCTGTATAATCGCCGGAACTAGGCCAGAGGCAATAAAACTCGCACCCGTGATCAATTTACTTCGAGGCGACAATCGCTTTAACGTGACTCTAGTGACCACCGGTCAGCACACTGAAATGTTAGACCAGGCATTCCGTTTCTTCAACATCGAACCCGATCTCAAGTTTTCCGTAATGGAGGCCACACCAGATCTACTCCAACTCACCAGTAATACAGCCCGTGTAATGTCGTCGCTCTTGTCCGATACCACACCAGACATGGTACTAGTTCAAGGAGATACGACAACCGCGATGGTAGCAGCACTTGCATCGTTCTACAGCCATGTTAAGGTAGGGCATGTCGAAGCCGGCCTACGAAGCTTTTCCCTCGCTTTGCCGTTTCCTGAAGAAGCAAACCGCCGTTTAATTTCCGTGATAACCGACATACATTTTGCTCCAACACTCAAGGCAAAACAAAATCTAATCACCGAGGGTATTTCCGCCGAACGAATAGTGGTAACTGGCAACACCGTCATCGATGCTCTATTTTTGGGTGTCAATCATCCGAAACCACTGATTGATCCACTCCTTACACCCATATTGACTTGGCCGGGCCCGATTATTCTCGTCACAGCCCACAGACGCGAGTCTTGGGGGGATGGTCTACGACAAATAGCCAGCGCAATACGCCAATTAATTGCCATACATCCTGATCTACTTTTCGTACTCCCCATGCACCGCAATCCCATCGTGCGGGATACTCTACTAACTGAATTATCCGATAGATCTAACATCATCCTCACCGAACCACTAGAATATGGCGATTTATGTACAGTCTTGAATGCGTCAACACTCGTACTCACTGACAGCGGAGGTCTCCAGGAAGAAGCGCCTGCACTCGGCAAACCCGTCCTCGTGTTACGTACAACCACGGAACGCCCAGAAGGAATAATCTCCGGTCATGCCGTCCTAGTAGGCACATCTCCAAGCATCATTGTAAACAAGATGTGTCAATTGCTTGATGACCAACAACTGTACAACCAAATGAGTACAAAGACAAACCCATACGGCGATGGCAACGCCAGCGCAAGGATCCAGCAGGCCATTGCCGCCTATTTTCACATGGAGACACAGCCCTTGGACTTCACCAGCGCCATCTAACCGACAATCAACGTTAATGGCGCCACCGTAGCCAAACGAACACTCCACTGGTTTAATCTCCTGCGAATTCAAACGGCTCTATTGATTGAGATTCATGTGGATGCCCAGACCCTCATGGAAGGCCCATAGTCCTTGTACGACGGAGGTATTTGGGGCTGAAATGGCTGTATGAGAAACGCGCACGGTTTCTGAGCTCTAAATTTGGTGTTGGAAACCCATCAAAAAGGAGTTCAGAACCGTGCGCGCTACCTCTGTAGTAAAGCAGATGCTGGGACTTCGCAGTGTCAGGAGTCGTCGAGGTTTTAGGGCTCTATTGACATTCATGTGGATAGATTTGGCCTGGATCTGATCCATAGCCCCAGTTCAGTGGGGGTATTTGAGGCTGAAATAGCCACATAAGAAACGCGCACGGTTTCTGAGCTCTAAATTTGGTGTTAGCAACCCATCAAAAAAGGAGTTCAGAACCGTGCGCGCTACCTCTCTAGTTAAGCAGATGCTGGGCCTTCGCAGTGTCACCGTCATCGAGGTTTTAGTTCGTCCACACGAACTGCTGATAAAACTCAGGCTTACCCGATCGCGGTTGGTATGCCCTAAGTGCTCCTATACGACCCGGTCCTGTTATGACACGAGAACGCTCGACTCCCGATGGAGACACCTCGACATCGGGATTCACCAGACGTGGCTCTCGTGCCAGCTGAGACGACTCCGGTGTCCAACCCACGGGGTAATCACTGAGGCAGTACCATTTGCCCGACCAGTTGGGGAGTCGCGGTTTACGAGGGACTTCGAGCACTTGGTAGCTTGGGCATGTGCCAAGATGGATAAGACCACGGTGACAAAACTGCTCAGAGTCGCCTGGCGTACGGTAGGAACGATCTGTGAACGAGTCGTCACGCCAAGAGCTCGATCCCAACCGTCTTGATGACCTCTTCATTCTCGGGGTTGACGAGATCAGTTATCGCAAACACCACAACTACTTAACGCTTGTCACCAATCACGAGACGGGCAAGATCGTCTACGGGGCAGAGGGGAAAAGTGCCAAGAGCCTAGATGAATTCTTCGATGACCTGGGTGAAGAACGGATTGCCAAGATCAAAGCAGCCACCATGGATCTCGGTCCAGCCTTTGCCAAGGCCTTCCGCGAGAAGGCACCTAACGTCCAAATCTGTCTCGATCCATTTCATGTGGTTAAGTTGGGAACCGAGGCCCTAGGAAGGTGGTGTCTTTCTCGCTGATATGGACCGACCAAGGCTGAGACTGCGATTTGGGCGATTGCTCCTCCAGTGAATCACGATCGCGCTCTGGCCGTACATCGCAGTTGACTCTGTCTGATCGTTTGGAATTTGGGGGTATTGTTGTCCCTGATAAGTTGCAAAAGTCCTGGTCATACGGTAGAATTGAGGTATAGAAGCACCTTATGAGGAGTGACCATTGTCCCTTGGTATTGCAGATTCCCAATCTAACTTCTTTGACGATATGGCCCAGTTCTGTGAGAAGACTCTCCCAAAGGATTCCATCTATGCCTTCTTACACGATGAGCGCAACCGGCTCTTTCCTGATGAGGCCTTTGCCGATCTCTTCTCCGGGAGAGGACGCCAATCAGTCCCCCCATCGGTGATAGCAACGGTCATGGTGCTCCAACGTCTGGAGGGATGCTCAGATCGTGAAGCAACAGAGCGCTACGCTTTCGATGCCCGCTGGCGTTATGCGGCTGGAGTCGGTAGCTACGATGTCTCAGCTTGGCCGGTCTTCTCTCACACGGTACTCGTCGACTTTCGAGAGCGCCTACGCAGATCAGATAAGCCTGACAGGGTCTTTGAGATCTCTCTTCAAGCTGCACGTGCAGCTGGGCTAGTGGGGCGCAAACGGGTACTTGATTCTACACCTCTCTATGACGCGGTAGCTACCATGGACACCATCACCTTGATACGCTCGGCAATACGCAACCTTCTCAAGGTCGCTGATAGATCCCTTAGAGATTCACTCGTTAGGGTGCTCACCAGCGGGGATGACTACGCAAGTTCTGCCAAACCAACCATTGACTGGGATGATCGAGATGCCCAGGCAGAGCTCATCGACTCTCGAGCTAAAGATGCCTATGCCTGCCTGGTAGTACTTGAAGCCAAGGAGCTCACGCCCGAGGTGAACCAGGCGGCACACCTCCTTGCAACCGTCGTTGGCCAGGACTTAGAACAAGATGATGACGGCAGCTTCCATATAGCTAGGAGGGTCGCAAAGGACCGGATCATCTCCACGGTTGACCCAGAGGCTCGTCATGGACATAAGACCACCCATCATAAGTTCGATGGGTACAAAGGCCATATCGCGATCGATCCCGATTCAGAGATCATCACTTCCACAATCGTTACCCCGGGTAATGCTGGTGATGCGAGTGCAGCCCAAGATCTTATCGGTGACCTGCTAGAGGACCAGGGCAGCGTAGGGAGCGACGATCTCATTGTCGGTGCCGATCTAGCTAATAGGTCCGATCCAACTGAAGATGTTGATGAGATCGATCGTCCAACCGTCTATGGTGATAACGCCTATGGCACTGGGTCGTTTCACGACCGACTCGAACAAGCAGGGATCGACTCACGCTGTAAGACCCAAGACCCTGTGGGAGAGCTCTTTACCAAGGAGCGCTTTGACATCAACCTGACAGATGATACCGTGACCTGTCCAGCTGGTGTTCGTGTCTCTATCAACCGCAATCGTCATGGCGGTGGTGTAGCCAAGTTCGTCGAGGCCTGCACGCCGTGCCAGATGAGAGACCAATGCACCAGTGCGACCCAGGGTCGCACCATCTCGATCAACTCTCACGAGGCAGCACTCACCCGTGCAAGGAACCGTCAGCGCGATCCCGTCTGGCGCGATGACTACAGAGCAACCAGACCCAAGGTCGAGCGTAAGTTCGCACACCTCATGAGGCGCAAACACGGGGGTCGTAGAGCAAGGGTACGTGGCCTCCTACGAGTTGGGAATGACTTCAGTCTCCTTGCCGGAGCGGCTAATCTTGCCCGCATGGCAAAGCTACAAGCTCGCTCAAATCCCTGTGGGGGATGGGAGGTAGTGATGTAATGGAAAGATGGGAGCCCATTTCATGCCACACCGGCAAGAACCCGAGTCCATCAGCTCCTTGTGAATTCAAAACACAGAGCATACTTTCGAAAGGTCAGCTCCCTTAAGACAAGCCAAAACGGAAAACCACGACCTGCGCCGGACCTGATCCTCTGGGGATGCGTATTTCACACCACCTTCCTAGAGGAGGTACGCAAGGATCTCTGGCGGGAGATGAGAAAGCTTCCCTCTCCTACCTTTGCCCGTAAGTTCGCCGGGGCACGGTGGGCACTGTTGAAGAATCCAGGAACCCTAACCAAGCGTCAAGGACTAGCCCTCTTAGCTGTCAAACAACGAGGGGGAGCTCTATGGCGAGCTTATGAGATGAAGGAGTCCCTACGGGCGATCTTTGCTGGAGACCTCGAAATCGACGAGGTGAATGAGATGCTCGATCACTGGTGCAAGCGAGCCTCACGCTCACGACTATCGAGTTTCATCCGACTCTCAAAGACCATCCGAACTCATCGAGACGGGATACTTGCCTCCATCAGACTTGGGGTATCCAATGGGAGGGTCGAGGGACTCAACACCAAAGTTCGCTCCATCATTGCCCGCTCGTATGGGTTTCACTCCGCCAAGGCTACCCTCGCACTGGTGATGCTAGCTTGTGGACCGATTGACTTGAAGTTACCCTATGAAAGGGCGAGTTTATCCACATGAATGTCAATAGAGCCGGTTTGGCTCTATTGACATTCATGTGGATAGATTTAGCACGGATCTGATCCATAGCCCCAGTTCAGTGGGGGTATTTGAGGCTGAAGTAGCCACATAAGAAACGCGCACGGTTTCTGAGCTCTAAATTTGGTGTTAGCAACCCATCAAAAAAGGAGTTCAGAACCGTGCGCGCTACCTCTCTAGTTAAGCAGATGCTGGGCCTTCGCAGTGTCACCGTCATCGAGGTTTTAGTTCGTCCACACGAACTGCTGATAAAACTCAGGCTTACCCGATCGCGGTTGGTATGCCCTAAGTGCTCCTATGCGACCCGGGCCTGTTATGACACGAGAACGCTCGACTCACGTTGGAGACACCTCGACATCGGGACTCACCAGACGTGGCTCTCGTGCCAACTGAGACGACTCCGGTGTCCAACCCACGGGGTGATCACTGAGGCAGTACCATTTGCCCGACCAGTTGGGGAGTCGCGGTTTACGAGGGACTTCGAGCACTTGGTAGCTTGGGGATGCGCCAAGATGACCGTACCAAATGACTCGGACCACGCATGACAAAACTGCTCAGAGTCGCCTGGCGCACGGTAGGAACGATCTGTGAACGAGTCGTCACGCCAAGAGCTCGATCCCAACCGTCTTGATGACCTCTTCATTCTCGGGGTTGACGAGATCAGTTATCGCAAACACCACAACTACTTAACGCTTGTCACCAATCACGAGACGGGCAAGATCGTCTACGGGGCAGAGGGGAAAAGTGCCAAGAGCCTAGATGAATTCTTCGATGACCTGGGTGAAGAACGGATTGCCAAGATCAAAGCAGCCACCATGGATCTCGGTCCAGCCTTTGCCAAGGCCTTCCGCGAGAAGGCACCTAACGCCCAAATCTGTCTCGATCCATTTCATGTGGTTAAGGTGCGCCATGAGGCGCCATGTATTCCTGCGGTGATGAAAGGACACCGCCTCTTGGGATGTCGCAGCATCCCAGCGAAGCTGAGGGCAGCCTAACCGAGGAGGTGCTCGGGAGGGCAGGAAGCAGCCCTGACAACGACGGGACGAACTGGTACTACCAGACGGTTCGGGTCCGGCTAGCAAGACAGAGAGGTGTAACGAGAGTGAACCAGTGGTTGAACCCGCTTAAGCGTGGAACCGACTCCAAATCTGGTAGA
>NZ_JXUW01000048.1 GCF_000949255.1 Ferrimicrobium acidiphilum DSM 19497
ACGACGTAGATCCATGTCTGGTACCTGCTGGCTTTCGCTTGCCGGCTGACTCATAACTAGCAGGTGCTAGTCCAGCCCAGGCACATAGATGTTCAGCAGTTGGGAACCTCGACATATCACCTCCAGTCTCAGCTATGATCACCTGAGCTGTGATGGTAGAGATTCCCGGAATAGATGCGACCAAGGCGACGGCAGGCTCAAAAGGGAGGAGACGCTCGCAGATCTCTTGGGTGAGTGCCCCGATAGCAGAGTCCAGATAGTCGATATGGTCGATGATCTGTTTGGCGACGAAGGCATGGTGGGCTCCGAAGTGTCCATAGAGTGCCTCCTCGAGTTGAGGGATCTTGGCCCGCATCCTGGACTTGGCCATCTGGGCCAGAACTGCGGGATCTCGTTCTCCCGCAATGAGGGCCTCGATGATCTCCCTCGATGAGGCGCTCCATACCGCAGAGGCGACCGAGGTGAGCTTGATGCCAGCATCTTGGAGAACCTTCTCGAGGCGTTGGATCTCCCTCGCCCTGGCATCGACCTGGGTCTTGCGATATCGGGTCAACTCAGCAAAGTTCACGGATCTCAGGTGGAGGCACAAAGCTTGGTCGTACCATGCCATGGGCTGCGACATCTGCGAGCCACTCGGCATCCGAGAGATCCGTCTTTCTGCCAGGTACGTTCTTCACATGTTGTGCGTTACAGAGCCAGAGTTGGGGGAAGAGTCCCTCCAATGCGTAGTACACCGGCTTCCAATATACGCCGGTCGCCTCCATCACCACGGTTGACACTCCAGCATCGACGAGGAACCGGGCCAAGTCCTCTAATCCTTTGCGTGTCGTGTTGAACGTCTCCTTGGAAAGGGTAACCATGCCATCTGGCTCTCGAACTCGCGTGCACGCAACGACGGTGTCACGGTGGACATCAAGGCCCCCCACTTTATTTGCTATCTCCTTCAACTAACAACCACCTCCTTGGTGTTTCAAGGGGCCGTCTCGCCAGGGGGACTACAAGAAAGCGAAATCTAAAGTTCGTGCTCGAGGCGACAATAATTAGTCCTCCTGATTCCCCGCATCAGACTAAAGGCGCGCAACCAAGGCTGCAAGAAACGTTCGATGACTCACGAGACGGTCCAATACAAGCATTACATGCATTTGTGGTGTTCGCTAGTTCATCAGGACTAAAGCGATTTCGCTGTCCTGGCGCCACCGCCGTCAGCAACGCCAACAACTTCGCAACGCCAACGATAATGCATCACAACAGAAGAATTATGCTCGCAAAACCTTGAGCCTCAGGAATCGCAACCGCCATCGTCTTTCATCGCTAGCGTCTGCCACTCCGATTGAGATAAACCCACACTTCTAGCTCCAGATGCGAGTGCACAAACACTAGACTGACCTGCGGTGAAGGCAAGTACACAGGGGTTTTTGGCGCTGGCACTCTCCTCTGCAATCTGGGGTGGAATGTACGTGGCGAGTGATGCGCTCATGCGCACTATGCCACCGTTGGTGGTGCTCGAATTCCGTGAGGGCATCTCTGCTATAATCCTGTTAGCCATCGCAGCCCGCCACCGTCAACTTCACATCGATCGACACGACTATCTTCCGATGTTCGGAGTTGGCATCATCGGCTTTAGCGTCTCGATCGGGTTTCAGTTCTATGGAACTCACGCTGCCGGTGCAGCCCTTGGTTCGCTGGTCACCGCGTCATCTCCGGTTCTGATAGCACTCCTTGGCGCCCTGGTCCTCAAGGAGCATGTCCCGACACGCCGATGGCTTGCGATTGGGATCGCCTTCGTCGGAGTCGTCGTGATCGTCGGCACCCCAGCGCCTGGCAAGGACACAGCGCTTGGAGTCTCACTCCTGCTGGTCGCCGCCGTCTGTTGGTCGATCTACACCATAGGATCGACCTCTCTGCTTACTCGCTACTCGGCGCTCACTGTGGTTACCATAGCTTGCACGGTTGGGGCGATCACATCGCTTCCGTTCGCGAGCATCGCCTACCTGCATGCTCGTCATCCCCTACCCATGAACCTCGCCGGCTGGGGAGAGGTGCTCTACATCAGCGTCATTGGAATGGCGCTTGCATTCTTCCTCTGGGTGTGGGGTTTCAAACACGTCAGCGCCTCGCGTGGTGGCGTCCTGTTGCTTTTTCAGCCGCTAGTAGGCATCGTTCTAGGCATCGTGTTATTGGGGGAGACGGTGTCAATCGGTACACTCCTTGGAGCCGTTCTCGTGTGTGCTGGCGTCACTCTTGCTGTCGTCGAGCGCAAGCCACCGCTCGCGCTAGAGCCGATGCCATGAGGTTGCAGCTCCGCAACCACCCTGGGGTCTGGTCAACCGAGATCTACAACACAGATCCTCTACGAAATGCGTGGCAGACCTCTAGTGGATAGCCAATGAAGCAAGGCTCGATGATGGCGGTGGATACAACGACTTATCATGAGTGACACAGACCTCGAACTCACCACTCACCCAGGTCATCGGCTAGGCACGATCGTCTTCGACCCAAGAGGGGGATCGTTACTTGCGATCACCGGCGACCTCCCTCATCGATTCAGCACAGACGACCTACGCCGCTATCGACCATTGATCTCCGCTGGGGTCGCAACGCTGTCTCCACTATCGCCTAGGCGGCCTACGGTATCGGTCGTCATACCCGCACGCAACCCTCCAGCCGACAGCTTTGACGACCTGGTTGGCAACCTCGCCAGTTCTCCTTGGGTTCAGGAGGTTATCGTCGTTGACGACGGCTCCGATCAGCCTATTACGGTTGAGGGAGCGACCGTCATCCGTAACGAAATAGCGCTCGGCCCGGCTGGCGCACGCAATCTCGGAGCGGAGCAGAGTAGCAACGAGGTCCTAGTCTTTGTCGATGCCGACATAGCTAGCATCGATGAAAGCCTCTTCGAACTGATCTCTATGCTTGGCAGTAATCAGATCGCAGCACTCGCCCCACGCGTGATCGAGAGTGGGCACCCCTCACCACTCGACCTGGGTCCCGATCCCACCGAGGTAGATGGCAAGCACCTAAACCATCTACCTGGCGCCGTCCTCGCTATAGACAGATCGAGTTTTGAGCTGGTTGCTGGTTTTGCCGAAGACCTACGCCTTGGAGAGGATGTCGACCTTATCGCTCGCATCTGTGCCCTTGGCCGATGGGCGATTTATGCTCCCAGTTGTATCGCCGTCCATCACCCGCAGTCACTCGCCACCAGGCTGGCAAAAGCGGCAAGCTATGGCTACTCAGTTGGCCACCTGCGCAGAAGAACACGATTGACGTTGACACCTCGTTTGAGGGATATGCCAGCATTGGGCTGGATAGTCATTGCACCATTTACCATGGCGGCCATTACCGCCCTGAAGAGGACGAGCCAGCTCAAACATCGATTGACACCGGAGCAACGCACAAAGGCGGCGCTCCTCCTCCTCGATACACAGGTTATCGCCAATGCCTCGCTTATCGTTCGCCAGTTTGGTCTACCGATGGCGCTGCTAGCTCTCGGATCACGAAGGATTCGTCGTGGGTTGATCACTGCCCTACTCCTCGAACTTGTACACCAAGGAGTCACAAAGACGATCTATGACCTCGCCTACTCGATTGGCCTCTGGCTCTCTCTAGCCCTCGAGACTTAGGATGGCACAGATCCGTGATTGCATCCATATCGCATAGCGACCGCTGGTCGTACCAGCCCACCGCGGCGGCTCTGCGAGCAGTCCCTCCGAGAAAGCAACCCATCCAGGTGTCGATCAGGTTGGCTATCCCCCGAGTAGACGCCACACTCATAGATCGCGCTTTATCTGGGTTATGCGGCCAATCGCGCAAGCCTCATCACCGCTGCGACGCCGCACCAACTGGTCACCTCTAGTTCCAAGGATCAGTTCGCAAGACTGAGTGCAGATCCAAGCTATAGAAACTCCATCCCATGATGACGAGTCCGCGAGCACATCGGTGCCTCTTGGTCGCCTAATTTCGCAATGCTATCGACTGAACTCGTCTTGGCAAGCAGCTAGAAAGGCAGAGTTTGTGCACAAGCGGAGCCGGTTCGCTGCCGAAACAACACAGTTACGAAGATAGTTTGCGACGTCTCAGTTAGTCCCACTCGGCGTCGAGCACGCCATTAGAGCGATCACTCTTCCTTGCTTTAATCCGCTGACAGCTAAGTCCTACTATTCGACAGGATTGGTGTTTAGCGTTGCCACCAAACCCCTGAGGTCGTGTAGCTCCTGGCGATAGCGCTTTAGCTGTGCAACCACGGAGTCAATCGATGCGCCACCTGCTGCAGATCGGCGGCGAACCGCAGCATCTGCCTCGATGAGAGACATCGCCTCCTCTCCGAGCTGAGGGTGCGCTCCGACGAGCTCCCTAAGCGGAACCCTCCGCTCCAGCGAGTCGCGCACAAGACCAGCTGCGACCCCATGGGCTCGACGAAAAGGAACACCGTTGGTCACCAGATACTCAGCGATATCGATCGCTTGCAGATACTCCGACGAGGCCGCCTGGCGCAGTCGTTCGTAGTCGAAGGTCATCGTAGATACCATGCCCTGAAAGGCGACAAGCTCACGCGTCATCTGCTCCACGGAGTCAAAGAGTGGCTCCTTGTCCTCCTGGAGGTCGCGGTTATAGGTCAAGGGAGTGCCCTTCAAGGTGACGAGCAGAGAGACTAAGTTGCCGACGTAGCGACCAGTCTTACCACGAGCAAGCTCGGCGATATCAGGGTTCTTCTTCTGTGGCAACATCGATGATCCAGTCGAGTAGGCATCATCGAGGCGAAAGAAGCCAAACTCCTCGGTGGTGAACATGACGATCTCCTCGGCAAAGCGAGAGAGATGTACTCCCAACAGAGCGATGTTGAAGAGGATCTCCACGATGAAGTCTCTATCAGATACCGCATCGAAACTGTTTAGGAAGGCAGTCGCGAAGCCGAGTTCGTTTGCGGTAAACTCCGGGTCGATTGCTAATGTGGTGCCTGCAAGGGCGCCTGCGCCAAGTGGTGAGACATCCATACGGCCGTAGGCCGCTAGCAGTCGATCGAGATCACGGCGCATAGCCCAACCGTGCGCCAGGAGGTAGTGGCCTATCGGCACCGGCTGGGCTCGTTGGGTATGGGTGTAGCCGGGCATCACTGCATCGCCAGCAGCTTCAGCTACATCGGCGATCATCGATAGGAACTCGACCACTCCATGAGAGATGGCGGAGATCGCACTCCGTGCGTAGAGGCGGAGATCGAGGGCTATCTGGTCGTTACGAGAGCGGCCGGAGTGGAGTTTGGCGCCAACATCTCCAATCAGCTCGGTCACCCGTCGCTCGACGGCAGTATGAATATCCTCATCCGATGGGAGGAATCTGAAATTGCCAGTCTCAAGCTCGGAGTAGACGGAGTCAAGCGCCTCGAGGAGCGAGGCGCTCTCCTCCTCATCTAGCAGCTTGGCTCGAGTTAGTCCATGCACGTGCGCTCTGGATCCTTGGATATCAAAGCGCCAAAGCTTCTGATCGAACGAGAGGCTCTCAGTGAAGGCGAGAAGCGCATCCGCTGGGGGTGCGCTCAGCCGGCTCTGCCATAGGGTCATGGCTGTACTCTACCCTGTCGCTTCGACCAAGTCTCAAGCCCGAGACCGAAGATCTTCACAAATCCCTCGGCGTCGAGGTGGTTGAAGGTATCGGCCCTGGCATAGGTGGCGAGCTCGTAGTCGTAGAGCGAGAGAGGGCTGCGTCTCCCATCGACGACAAAACCATTCGGTGAGAATCGAACCCGCACCTCTCCGGTGACCACCGATGATGCCTCCTCCATGAAGGCATCGAACGCCATCCGCAGCGGCGAGTACCAAAGACCATCGTAGACCAATGTCGCCCACTGCAGTCCGAGCTCGATCTTGGTGTGAGCGAGCTCGCGTTCTAGCGTAATGTCCTCAAGCTGACGATGTGCCTCGAGAAGGACCGTCGCCGCCGGAGCCTCATAGACCTCTCTCGACTTTATCCCCACTCGACGGTTCTCCACCATGTCGATGCGACCAATCCCATAACTTCCGGCGATCGCGTTCAGGCGGGTGATGAGGAGGTAGAGAGGCATCTCCTCTCCGTCGAGCGAGACTGGGACCCCTTTATTGAACCCGATCACCACACTGTCTGGAACCGACCCATGCGGCACGGTGTAGGCATAGATATCCGATGGCGGAGAGTTCCAGGGATCCTCCATCTCGCCGCACTCAATAGCTCGCCCCCAGAGGTTCTGATCGATCGAATACGGGTTCGCCCGATTGGCGTTCACCTGCACACCGTTGGCTAGTCCATAATCGATAGTATCTTCACGAGCAAAGCCCCACTCGCGAACCGGAGCGAGCACCTCAAGTTCGGGAGCAAGTGTTCGAATCGCCACCTCGAAGCGAACCTGATCGTTGCCCTTGCCGGTACAGCCGTGAGCGACAGCGTCCGCGCCATAGCGACGCGCCACCTCGACCAGGTGCTTTGAGATGATCGGGCGAGAGAGCGAGGAGACGAGTGGGTAGCGGTTCTCATAGAGCGCTCCAGCGCGTATGGCACGAGCGATGAACTCATTGGCGAACTCCTCTTGCACCTCGACGACCTCAGCTATCTTGGCCCCAGTCGCTAGTGCGCGAGCCCGCACCTCAGTGAGGTCCTCTTGCTGGCCAACGTCGACCGAGCACGCGATCACCTCGTACCCCTTCTCTACCTGGAGCCACTTCAGCGCCACCGAGGTGTCAAGCCCCCCCGAATAGGCGAGCACTACTGTCTTTGCCATCACATCTCCTCGTTGTAAGATCAAACCAAAACTTATCGGTCACACCTAGTGCCTGTCCACCGGTGAACACTCTCTATAACCTCTAGAGCCGACGGGGCGACACCAATTGGTTTAGCCGACGCCTCCCGTCTCAGCGAGCCTAATACCTACCCAAGCGGATCGCTAAGGCTGCAGGTAACCCATCTATCTCCAGCTAATCGAACAACCAACCACTAGCTGACTCCTCCACTAGCGTCTCAACCCAGCTAGCACAATCCTGAATGTCAACGCCCAATACTCGGCGGCGACTCGGGCACCGGAGAATTGCCGGACAGGCACCGCGCTACAGCGCCTTCTCTTCCTATCCGGTCATCAAATATCCGTCTCCGATGGACTCAGAGCCGAGTCAACTCGGCAGACCTGCAACGTCACGCATCAGCTTGGCAAGGTGAGCCCCGCCCATGGGTTGGTCGGCGAGGATCAGCACCGTGTCATCACCGGCTACCGTGCCGAGCACACCGTCTGGTCGTGTCCGATCGAGGGCGGATGCGACGACATGAGCGCAGCCCGGTGGGGTCTTTAACATGACCAGATCACCGGAGTTGACGACCTCGACGACCCACTCTCCCAAAACTCGCTTGAGGTACCCCTCGGTACTGATCTGATCCCTGGGTAGGTCAGGGATAGCGTAGATGCTCGCCCCTCCCGGACCCTTAACTTTGATCGCACCAAGTTCGTCCAAATCTCGCGATACGGTAGCTTGGGTAGCCGTTATACCCTCTTCGGCCAACATGTCCACCAACTGTTGCTGTGCCGAGATTGGAGCTTGGCTGATCAGCTTGGCGATCCGATACTGACGCTGATTCTTTGCCATTAGTCCTCCTCGCTGATAAGCCGGAACAGCCGTTCCATAGCCACCAATCGGTTTTTTGCCTGTGCCCAGACCGCTGAGCGCTCAGAATCAATCACCGAAGCAGCGATCTCCATTCCACGATGGGCAGGAAGACAGTGCATTACGAACGCGTCCTCTGGAGCGCTCAGCAACAGCTTCTCGTCGATCGCAAAGCCACGAAACTCGTCGACTGCTCCGTTAGCACCATATCCGTCTGCTCCCATCGAGACCCAGACATCGGTGTATAGAACCTGTGCCTCGCGCACCGCGGCGCTCGGGTCATCTGTGAGCTCTACCCGTGCCTCAGATTTGCAGAGCCTTCTAAAGGTCTCAAAACTCGCGAGGTCATCGACACCAAACTGGTGACCGGCGGGAGCGGCTACAGTGACATCCCACCCGATGGCAGTCGCGGCCTTCACGAGCGATCGTGCCACGTTGTTTGCGTCACCTAGGTAGGCGATTCGAAGGTTGGGAATCGGCTCTCGAAGATCGATCTTGAGTCGCTCGACAATCGTGATCACGTCAGCGATGGCTTGTGTGGGGTGCGCCCAATCAGTGAGCAAATTTACGAGCGGACGCCGATACTCTGAGGCGACCTCAGCCATCCGACGGAAGGTCTCATGATGTTGAAGACGAGCTCCGATGAGCTGGTGATGCTCGCAGAGCAGGTGGGCGATGTCCTCAGCGGTCTCGCGGCTATCGATCCCTATCTCATCGCCGACGAAAAAGACAGGCAAGGCGCCTACCGCATAAGCAGCACCAGCAAAGGCCGAACGAGTCCGAAGCGAAGGATGTTCAAAGACTCCTGCCATCGTCGCACCTATAAATCGGTCCGAGCCTAAGAAGGCATTCACAGCTCGGTCTGGATCTCCCAGTGCCTGGGTTGAACTCTCAAGATCACGATCACCCTTGGGGACTGGAGTCTCTCCCGTCTTCGGCATCAGCTCGCCCGACTCCATACGATCCGGGTGTGCTCTCCCTAGGCCGGTTGCCGGCGAGTCAGTGCATGCAGTTGGCTCAACTCGCGAACCAAGCGTGGTCGTTGGATTCGTCGACTCAGGGTCCCAACTCTTTACCGGGAGGATACCCTCACCAGGAGGATGAAGGAGCCAGAGAATCTGCTCCACCGAGAGCGCATCGATGTCGTCGATGATCATCCCATTACCTCCTCGAGAACGCTTCCGAGTATCTCGCAGCCCTGTCGTAATTCTGGCTCCGAGATGATCAGAGGTGGCAGCAGCCTCAAGCGATCCGTTTTGGGGGCATTGATGATCAGACCCGATGCCAGCGCCCGATTCACAACCTCTTGGGCGACTGGAGCCTCGAGCTGTAGCCCGAACATCAATCCTCGACCCTCGACCCTTGTCACACCAGCGAGTGGTTTGAGCAGCGGAAACACAACACTGGCTAGATGGCGAACACGTTCTGCAATATCCGAGCGCTGCATAAATTCGATCACCGCAACCGCAGCCGTGGTTGCGACCGGGTTGCCCCCAAAGGTAGATCCATGATCTCCAGGCTGTAGAGTGGCTCCGACCTCCGGCTTAACCACTAGTGCCCCTATCGGAATGCCGTTGCCAAGCGCCTTGGCCAACGTAAATGCATCGGGCACAATGCCATAGTGAGAGACCCCGAGCCACTCTCCAGTTCGGCATAAGCCAGTCTGGATCTCATCCGCCACCAGCAACACTCCGCGATCTCGCTGCGCCTGTATCAGCACCTCAGCGAAGCCATCATCGAGTGGGTATACCCCCGCCTCACCAAGGATCGGCTCGAACAGGACCGCGCCAACCTCCGGATCATCAAGGGCTCGACTGAGGGAACCAACATCGTTCAAGGGAACCTCGATGAACCCTGAGAGCAACGGCTTAAACGACTCCTGCTTCTTTGGCTGCATGGTGGCCGACAGGGCACCAAAGGTGCGTCCGTGGAACGATCCCGCTAGCACCACCACCTTCGGTCGATCCGGGCGAGCACGCCTTAGAAGCTTGAGCGCAGCCTCGATGGCTTCGGCACCAGAGTTGCAGAAGAAGACAGCCGCATCCTCGAACGGTGCAATCTCGCCGATCTTGGCTGCCGCCTGGAGTCCGGCCGGCGTGGTAAAGAAGTTCGAGGTGTGAAGAACCCTAGAGAGCTGGTCAACGAGTGCCTCTTGAATGGAGGGGTTGCTATGACCGAGCGAGGTGACCGCGATACCCGAGAGAAAATCGAGATAGCGACGACCTTGATCATCAAACAGCCAGGCACCCTCCCCTCTGACTATATTTGCCATCGGCGTCCCATAGAGCTCTAGCAATCTACCAGTCATCGAGAACCTCCTACGATCATCGTGCCGACCCCCTCGTCGGTGAGTAACTCCAACAATAGCGAGTGAGGAACCGTCCCGTCGATCAGATGGACCCTTTCCACACCACCCATCGATGCATCGAGCGCAGCCGTCACCTTGGGTATCATGCCCCCACGGATCTTGCCGTTATCTATTAGGCCCTGGACCTGGTCGACTGCTGCCTGCGCTATCAGCGAGTCCGAGTCGTCGATCTCGGCCAACAGGCCAGAGATGTTGGTGAGAAAGATTAACTTGGCCGCCCCAAGAGCCACTGCCAGTGCAGAGGCGAAGGAGTCGGCATTGACGTTGAGGAGTTGTCCACCGGTCTCAACCCCAAGACTCGCCACCACCGGAATCACCCCTGCCTGGACGAGCTCTGCGACCACTCCAGTTTGTACCCTATTTATACTGCCCACAAAACCGAGATCAGTCGAGATCCGAGACGCCATAGCCAACGAGCTATCGGCTCCAGAGAGCCCTACCGCCGCGGCACCTTGGCACCCTAGCGCTGTAACAATGGCTGGGTTCACGGTCCCAAGTAACGCCATCCGAACCACCTCGAGCATCGCGGCATCGGTCACCCGCAGCCCATCGACGAAAGAGGGGACGAGACCGAGTCGGTCGGCGAGATCATCGATCTGAGGTCCTCCGCCATGCACGATGACCGGCCGCATACCAACTGAGCGCATGAGGGCAACGTCCTCAGCGAGCTCGGTGAGCGAACTACCGGCATCGCTCAGCACATTCCCTCCGTATTTAATCACGATAATCTCATCATGAAACCGGCGGATATAGGGAAGCGCCTCAACCAATGTGCGCGCCCGCAGATGTGGGTCCGAGGTAATCACGAAGTCCCTCGATTCTCCTCTAGGTAACCGTGGCCGATATCGGATGTCAACACCTCAACCGTGTCCTGACCCTGACCAAGATCGATCTCGACCACGATCTCACGCTCCCCCATTCGATGATCGAGACGACGACGATCGGCCAAACTCAGACGGGAGGCCGACTCCACTCCGCCCTCACACACCTTGACCCCTTGATAGGAGACCGAGACCGAGGAGATATCAACCCCAGGAAGAGCAGCTCCAACCTCAGCCAAGACGCGGCCCCAGTACGGGTCTCCTCCAAGCAGCGAGCACTTCACCAGCAGAGAGCTGGCGACACCTCTAGCGGCGAGCTCGGCTTCAGCCACGCTCGCACCCCCAACTACCCGAATTCTGCCGACTCGACTCCCGCCTTCAGCGTCGGAGACTATAGAGTACGCCAGCTTGGCAGCCACCTCGAGGAGTCGTTCCTCGAAGTCTGGCCCGGGCTCGGCACCCACCTCGGAGGCTAGCAAGACGACGGTATCATTGGTTGAGGTACATCCGTCGATGGTGATCCGGTTGAAGGTCTGATCGACTACCCAACCAAGAGCACTCTGCGCCCGTTCAGCTGAGACCGTAGCGTCTGTGGTGAGTACGCACAACATGGTCGCCATGTTCGGCGCGATCATAGCAGCCCCTTTGGCCATGCCTCCCACCCGGAAACCTATCCCAGCCACCTCAGCCTGTTTTGCAAACGTGTCGGTTGTACGAATGGCGTGAGCAGCTCGCTCTCCCGCACGCGGGTCGGTTCCCATCTCTTCTGCTATGAGCTCAACTCCGGGTCGAATTCGGTCGGCCGGAAACGGGATCCCTATCAACCCGGTCGAACAGACTAAATACTCGTGTTCTTCGCCACCGAGATGCTCCGCACAGGCTGCGGCCATGAGCTCTGCCGCCTGCTGTCCAGCATCCCCGGTGAGCGCATTCGCATTCCCAGACGACAGGAGCACTCCTCGCAGTCGACCCTTCGTCTGATCGAGATGGGCACGCGATACAAGCACTGGTGCAGCAGCAGCTCCACTTTGGGTAAAGACCGCAGCGCCGATGTGAGCCATTCCATCGGTGAAGCCAACGAAGGAGAGGTCGAGAGCCCCACCCTCCTTGATTCCAGCACCCACACCTGCAGCCCGAATCCCCTCCGGGAAGGTCACGCTCATGGCCAAACTCCAATCTGATCAAGTCCAAGTTCCTCAGGCCATCCCTGGGAGACGTTCAACGCCTGAATCGCCTGTCCAGCTGCTCCCTTGACAAGGTTATCGATCGCGGAGATGACGACATACCGGTTCGTTCGTGGGTCATAGACCGGATGGATGGCGATAAAGTTAGTTCCCTGTACCTGTCGGGTTCCCGGCGGTTGCTCGGTCACGCGAACGAAAGGTGAGTCGGCATAGACCCCACGATAGAGCTCCAACAACTCATCGCCCATAATCGGCGTCTTCACCTGATCAGGTAGCGCATAGGAGGTGGCTAGAATGCCTCGGCTAATGGGGGCGAGGTGGGGAGTAAACAGCACTCTTCTTCCAAGATTCATCTCCATCTCGCCGGTGTGACGATGATCGAGCAGGCCATAGGCAGACAGGTTCTCATTGACACTCACAAAATGAGTTGATGCCTTCGGACTTTTCCCAGCACCAGAGACACCAGAATACCCATCGACGATAACTAGATCATCACTGATCAAGGATCGTACTACCAAAGGCCACAGGCCTAAGCTCGCAGCGGTCACATAGCAACCAGGTACAGCAATCAAACGTGCAGCCGGCAGATCCTGGCGAGTTACCTCGACCAAACCGTAGATCCGGCGCTTGAGAAGCTCCGGCGATTGGTGGTGTGATCGATACCAAAACTCATAGTCAGCCTCATCAGCAAAGCGAAAGTCTGCACCCAAATCGACCACGATTCTGCCCTCATCGAGGAGCTTAGGGGCAAGCATCTGACTGACGCCATGAGGTAGAGCCAACAACACAACCTCGGCATCCCCTAGATCAGAACCAATTGGCTCAATAATGCCGCCAAAACGAGGCTCCGAACCCGGAACTATCGAGCCAAGAGACTCACCCGCTGAATCGTGCCCGTGTACTCCTGTGAGTTCCAACCCGGGATGTCGAAGCACAAGCTGTGCCAGAACCTGCCCGGTGTAACCAGATACTCCCAATATAACAACCTTCATCGTAGATAAGTATACGTCTCTACGTATATTCATACCATCATCGATATCGAGAAAGCACCAACCGCTAGAATAAATACTTGACAGGAGGAACAGAAACCGATGACCTTCATCCAGGCCTATGAGCAGATGTGGCTCAACTATACAAACTTCAGAGGGAGGGCGGATCGCAGTGCCTACTGGAAGGCGATGGTGATCAACCTGGCGCTGTCGATCATCTTTCTCTTTACCACCGCACACTCCTCGCTTGCCTCGACCATCGCAGACCTCTACAGCATCGCAGCCTTTATACCAGGCCTTGCACTCACGATAAGGCGTCTACACGACACCAATCGTCACGGATGGTGGTGGTTTATCTGCCTAGTGCCCTTAGCAGGACCGATAGTTCTACTAGTCTTCCTAGCACTACCCTCTAATCCAAGCGAAAACAGATGGGGTCCACCCTCAAGTCCAGGTAAGATTCGAAGTTATTGAATCATCTATCGGTGAAACCTCACGACGGATTATGGGCTCTATTGACATTCATGTGGATAAACTCGCCCTTTCATAGGGTAACTTTAAGTCAATCGGTCCACAAGCTAGCATCACCAGTGCGAGGGTAGCCTTGGCGGAGTGAAACCCATACGAGCGGGCAATGATGGAGCGAACTTTGGTGTTGAGTCCCTCGACCCTTCCATTGGATACCCCAAGTATGGCGGAGGCAAGTATCCCGTCTCGATGAGTTCGGATGGTCTTTGAGAGTCGGATGAAACTTGATAGTCGTGAGCGTGAGGCTCGCTTGCACCAGTGATCGAGCATCTCATTCACCTCGTCGATTTCGAGGTCTCCAGCAAAGATCACCCGTAAGGACTCCTTCATCTCATAAGCTCGCCATAGGGCTCCCCCTCGTTGTTTGACAGCTAAGAGGGCTAGTCCCTGACGTTTGGTTAGGGTTCCTGGATTCTTCAACAGTGCCCACCTTGCCCCGGCGAACTTACGGGCATAGACAGGAGAGGGAAGCTTTCTCATCTCCCGCCAAAGATCCTTTCGTACCTCCTCTAGGGCCTCGGTTCCCAAGTAGGGTCGAACCAGAGCGCCCTGCCAACGTTTCCGCTGGTGGGTTTCTCTGGTCCGCCCTCCGAACCGGACTTGCGACTTCCACCGCATCCGGCTCTCCCCGAACCCATGCCATCTGGCTAAGATGCCTTCTCCTCTATCCCCGCCCACGGTGAAGGGATTGCCGCACCACGATAGCGGTAACGGGTCACTTGGACTGACCTGCAGTCAAAGAGTACTTCACCGTCTTGCTCGGGCATCCAGGCGTTGGCCAGGTAATGCCGTCGCAACCACCCCCAGTTCGCACGGCGATATTTCCGCCGTAGCCAGTGCACTACCCTTAGCCAGGTGTACTGGTGTAGGTAGGCAAAGCTATCTTTGGATACGCCATGTCGGAAGTAGTTTGTCCAGCCCCTCAGAACACCATTAATCTGGCGCAAGAGACTAGAGAGCGGGTTATTCGTTCCCTGTTTGGTAATCGCCTTAACCTTGGCTTTGATCGAGGAGAGCGACTTCTTCGACGGCCAGGTATAGACGTATGCCTTGTTTGATCCTCTCTTGGTCTGTCGCTGGATGCGAAAGCCGAGAAAGTCAAACCCCTCGTCAATGTGGACGGTCATCGTCTTCTCCGGTGATAGGCGTAGACCTACCTGGGAGAGTACCACCGCAACCTCGGCTCGCAAGGCCTCGGTATGTTCCTTAGTTCCATGCACCATTACAACAAAGTCATCCGCATACCGAATGAGTCGGTATGTGGCCTCCTTGTGCTTCCGGCGCGTAGCTCTTTGAGAACGAGTTCCCATATCGCGCTCCCAGACTTCGGCGAAGTGTTCGTCGAGTACCGAGAGTGCGATATTGGCAAGTAGTGGTGACAGGATGCCGCCTTATGTGAAGTAGACGATTATGCGAAGTTGACGGACATACTCCCATGTCAAGGTGTATCCATGGGCACATCAGCTTCGCATAACGCCGCTGTGGGTCAAAATGGAGTGGAGGATCTTCGCGATCCCGCTAACCCATTGAGGAGGCAATCACTTCATGTCTGAATCATTTTCCCAATTGACCACTGCCTTGGAGCAGGAGCTACATCGGCTGCACTACACCGAGGGGACGATCAGTTACTA
>NZ_JXUW01000049.1 GCF_000949255.1 Ferrimicrobium acidiphilum DSM 19497
ACCAACTTCGCAGTGGACTTCGACAATAACTGAGNAGGCGGTGACGTTCGTATGCCAAGTTACAGAACAAGATCTCAGGTGGGTTGGCGGATCCGAGGAAGGGGACTCAAGCTTGGGTTCGAGTACGCTCTTAGCCTCTCCACTGCGCAGAAAGCAGGGCCACAACGCAACGGACGGTCCTAACCCAGCTCCTTTGGGGGACACTGTTGGATGCCGACGCTTCCCGGTCCGTGAACGTCTACGAGAGCGATGCCTGATAGTCGCGCACCGTGGCAACTAGGCATGCCCCGATCTGCAAGGTGGCCTGGGCGACCACTTCGAGGGCCCTATTGCGTCGATCGAATGAGATCTTCGGCCCGAAGCGTTCAGAATGTAGCGCGGATGCGAGCTCCGTACAAAAGACGAGGACGTTAAACCCATCCTTTTGCGCTCGGGTGCCTCGAGAGGGGTGGTCCCCAGCAAATCATTGGCCAGTTTGGCCCAGATAAGCAGCACCTCAGCGTGGGCTTCGATCATCGAAGGGTGCGAGGTCGATGCCTCCTCCTCGAGCGCCATGACCAAAGTGACCGGACCGTCTGCGAAATAGACGGGTCCTCTCCCGCGCAGCCAGGTCGGTGACTCAGCCAACGCCTCTTCGGGTGGAGGCAGCATCAGGGCGTGGTGAGCACACCGAAGCATAACCGTGCCGCTAGCCTCTGGCCTCTTCGTCTTGCTCATTGCCATCATGGTACCATCACCAGCTGCTAAGTGGTTGAGGGACCTGAATGGTTACTCTAGGAGTTGATATAGTGTCCGATCGGAGTCAGAGCAGGTCAGAATGATGCTGGGGCCATGACGTTCGACGTTGACGACACCATCAAACCCAAGGAGGTCGGATAGCTCAACGTCTGGAAGCGTCGCCCGGATGGTTCTAGATCCTACTCTGGCCTTGATCTGACCGGGAGTTCCGTCGGCGACGATCCGACCATTGGCCATGAGCACCACTCGATCCGCGTAAGCATCAGCCTCCTCTAGATAATGAGTTGCAAACACTACCGTCTTTCGATCCTCGACGAGTTCACGCATGGCTCGCCAGAACTCTCTCCTTCCCTCGACATCTATCGCCGCCGTCGGCTCGTCAAGGACAAGAAGCTCTGGATCGCCAACGAGGGCAGCTGCAAACCGAACTCTCTGTGCCTGTCCACCTGAGAGTCCGGTGGTGAGCTGTCGTTGAAACTGATCACATCCGGTTCTCTTTAACGCCTCGTCCACTGAGGCTGGATTGGGATAGAACGACGCCATCAACTCGATGAGTTCGCGTACTCGCAAGTAGTTGAGCGGCGTGCCCGTCTGCAACATGCCGCCGATAAGACCATTCCCAATAGCCCTCGCAGGAGGCATACCAAAGAGTTCAACCTCTCCTTGATCGGGATGGATGAGTCCAAGCGCGATGTCAAGAGTTGTGGTTTTGCCGGCCCCGTTGGGACCGAGCAGTGCGACGGTCTCACCGGGGTTGATCGATAGGTCGACACCTTTGACCGCTGCTACTGCACCAAAAGCCTTGGTTATCTGACGCAGTGCTATCGCAGGCGACTCTTGCGGAGTTTTCATGACACAAATTCTAGCCAACAAACATGCCCCACGCCGGTACGACCCCGCGTGAATCGACAGCTGCATCCGTCATCGGGTGACGATCTCTTGGTGATCGTCGACACAGCCTCGGCATCTACCCCAAAATACACCAAGAGCCCTCTTTGAGAGGGCTCTTGGGCAACTCCTGAATCAGATGAAACTCAATCGGTTAGCGTAGATTCGACCTCTGCTGGATTCACCGAGTCATCAGCACCGGCTATTGGTTCAACAACCTTGCGATCAACTCCAGCATGAGCTGTCTGCTCTGCGTGGAGGTGCTCCATCGCGTGCTCGGCATGGAGATGCTCCATGGCCTCCTCAGCGTCGGTGGCGTTGTACTTGCCACCACGCAACCAGGATGCTCCAGCAGCGATTAGACAGGCAATGGCCGCAAAAGTGAAGGCCTCCGAAAGTCCATGACCAAAGGCCGGTGAGATCAGGCTCGGGAAGAAAGCTCGACCAATGAGATAGTGAGCATTCGCCGCCGGGAGCGCACCCAGGACCTTAGCTCCAAGCAACTTCGACATCGGGTTGTAACCTAAGAATGCCGCAAATAGCGTGCTCACTGGAGGAAGTGCAGCAACCTGTTTGGCCACGGCCACAGGGACGTGTTGTCTGGTTAGACCAGACAAGAGTGCACTCGAAAGGTGTGCTCTCAATCCAAAGATCATGAGGCTGAAGAAGACACCGATCGACAACACCATCGCCGAGTTCATAAAGGTTGCGCTCATGCCAGAACCTACGCCACGCTGGCTCGCCGGCAAGCTGTTCATAATCCCGGCGCGGTTCGGCGACGCGAACAACCCCATTGCCAAGCCGTTAATCGCCAAAAGGGCGGCGAAATCGACATACGAGAAATCAACGGGCAAGAAGATTAGACCTATGAAGGATGCCGCCGCGATGATCATGCCGCCGGTCGCGAAGGGGCGTGCACCGAAACGGTCTGAGAAGTACCCGGATAGAGGGCCAGCCACTAGGAACCCTATTGTCAACGGCACTAGATATATACCAGCCCATAACGGGGTCTCAGAGTAGCTAAATCCATGCGTTGGAAGCCAGATCCCCTGGAGCCAGATGATCAGGATGAACATCATGCCGCCGCGCCCCAGAGACGCCAAGAGGCTCGCCAGGTTTCCTGCGGTGAAGGCTCTGATTTTGAACAGGCGAACGTTGATCATCGGTTCGTCTAAACGGAGTTCAAGCCATATGAAAACCCCCAAGGTGGCGAGGCCACCAACAATCGCTGCGATCACACCAGGATTCGACCATCCCATAGCGGAGTTGCCATAGGGCTGGATTCCGTAGGTGATACCTACTAGCACCGAGATGAGCCCCGCCGCAAATAGGAAGTTTCCAAACCAATCGATCTTAGCCCTTATACGAATGCCGGTATCATGGAGCACCATGTAGGCCCAGATCGTACCAGCGATGCCCACGGGTACCGAGACCAAGAAGATCAACCGCCATGAGATCGGCGCCAAGACCCCACCTAGGATTAGGCCAATAAACGACCCGGCGATAGCCGTCACGTTATTGATTCCAAGTGCAAGTCCACGCTGGTTCGCGGGGAATACGTCGGTCAACAACGCCGCAGAGTTCGCAAACAACAGCGCTCCACCCAGTCCCTGGAAGATACGCATCGCGATCAGCCACAATGCACCTGCACTCCCGTGCATCCAGGTGATGGAGAGCATGATCGAGAAGAACGTGAAGATTGCAAAGCCCATGTTGTACATGCGAGAACGGCCGAACATATCACCCAGGCGGCCGAAGTTGACCACCATCACCGCCGTAACAACCAGGTAGCCCATCAATACCCAGAGGAAGTATGAGGTATTCCCTGGGGCTAAGGGATCAAGGTGTATCCCATTGAAGATCTCGGGCAACGAGATCAGGGCGATCGAGGAGTCGATCATCACCATGAGCACCCCGAGGGTGGTATTTGAGAGAACCAACCATTTATATCTCGGATGCTCTCTCATCGCAGCACTACGCTGTCGAAACGAGGGTTTCCCCTCAACAGTTGTCGCCATCTATGTCTCCTTCGTGATCATTCACCAGTTCGACTCGTAGCATCCACACCAACACGCGAATCGTCGTCCTGGCAAACAACGTCATGCATCTACTAGATCATCGTCAACCTCCATCGAGGCCCAAGGACCAGTGGAGGTCATCCATTTGCAACCACAGCATACCCGTTAGTTGCTTGCATCCTGCAACTACTTCACCCGCGAGTTTTATTCCCACTCTCTTCTAGTTTTTCGCTCAGCCAGCTACCGAAATTGAGCGCTTCGCGAGCCCAAACCAAAACCCGTCCACCTCATTGACTACCTGGTCACTACCACCCGCCCCAAGCGTGACAAAGAGAGGAGCAAAGTGCTCAGTACGAGGATGGGCGATCCCGGCTGCAGGGGCACTTCGTTGAAAGTTCAGTAGCTGATCGATCTCGCCGGCAGCGAGCACCTGAGCCCCCCATTCATCAAACTCGCGGGACCATGAAGGAGGTTCCGCGTTCGGCCCAGCATCCCAACGCATTCCACGGAGGTTGTGTGTGAAAAACCCACTACCGATGATTAGGACTCCTTCGTCGCGCAACGGAGCAAGTGCCTTACCAAGGTCAAATAGTTGTGTCGGATTGAGTGTCGGCAACGAGAGCTGCATCACCGGCACTGTCGCCTCAGGGAACATCACCATCAGCGGGACCCAAGCGCCGTGATCCAAACCACGCGTCTCATCGTGGTCTACCGACATATGAGCCTCAGCTAGAAGCTGTTCGACCGACGCACCGAGAACTGGTGATCCAGGGGCTGCGTATTCAAGTTGATAGAACCGGTCCTCGAATCCCCAAAAATCGTAGACCAACGGCACCTGTCGAGAGGCGCTCAAGCTGATCGGGTTCGACTCCCAGTGTGCCGAGATCATCAAAATAGCCTGTGGCGTCGGCAGTCGCTTGCGCCACGCCTTCAACTCGCTAATCCAGAGTGGATCATCTAGCAAGGGAGGGGCTCCGTGGCTGAGGTATAGGACTGGCATGTTGTCTAGCATCACCATATTATAGTTGCACATGCACTTATACGTCGTGCATTGACCAAACCGGAGCGCAAGCCCCGTCTGTAAGGGCTGGGTAGAGCGACCTCGATTACATTCCAAAGTCAAAACTGTCAGACCCTCGGCCAATACTACGAGCATGAGCATTCGTGAGCGCCTATACCCAGGAGAACAGGAACTACCTGTTCTTGCGCGTCATTCGCTATGTCTGGAATATCGCTCTCGAACAGCGCAATTTGCGGAGACGCGAACGATCACAAAAGATCACCTACAACACCCAAGCTCACGAACTCTCCGAAGCTCGCAAGGAAAGCTGGCTCAAGGAAGGTTCTGCCGCAGTCCAGCAGCAAGCTCTTCGAGACCTAAACCAAGCGTTTCAGAACTGGTGGAATAGACCAGACCACTTTGGACGACCGACTTGGCGCAAGGCTGGCATCAATGAAGGCTTTGCTGTACGAGATCTGTCTGTTAGACGCATTAACCGTAAATGGGGTCAGGTATTCGTTCCCAAGTGCGGGTGGGTCAAATTTCGCGTCACTCGTGAATGGAGTGACATCGAAACAGCATCGTCTGCCAGAGTCACCCTAGATCGTTCTGGTAGATGGTTTGTTAGCTTCACACGTCTAGCTCCACAGATTGAGCGCAAGTCAACAGGGTTCGTCATTGGTATTGACATGGGCATCGCGATTACGGTGGCTACGTCTAACGGTGAGTTTCTCGATATGCCAGAACTTCTCACCAAAGGAGAGCATCAACGCAAGAGACGCTTACAGAGGAGGCTCGCCAGACAAGTCAAGGGCTCCAACCGCTATAAGGCCACCAAACTAGCCATAGCTAAGCTCGCAGCCAAAGAAGTAGACCGACGTAAAGACTGGATCGAGTGGACCACAACCGATCTGGTGCGCGACTATGACTTGATCTCACTAGAGGATCTCAAGATCACAAACATGACCAAGTCAGCCAAAGGAACCAAAGACAAGCCTGGGAAGAACGTTAAGGCAAAGTCTGGACTTAACAGGTCAATTCTCGAACAGGGCTGGGGCTTGTTCTGCCAACGGCTTACTGACAAGGCTACCAATGCTGTAACACCAGTAGAAATCATCGCTATCAATCCCGCATACACGAGCCTGCATTGTTCTGAGTGTGGTTACACGGACAAGAAGAATCGCGATAGTCAAGCTCTCTTCCACTGTCTATCGTGTGGCTATACGGATAACGCAGACGTGAATGCGGCCAAGAATATCATTGCCGCAGGGCTTGTGGTCCAAGAGCGTGGAGGACAATCGCACATTGTGTCTACCAAGACACAACACAGCGACCCAGCGAAGCGCACCACCACTCCTAAAGCTGCGTAAGCAGCTTGGGAAGCCCCGTCCGTAAGGTCGGGGAGGATGTCACTACACCCAACACTGTCGCTCGAGAAAAGTTACCTTCCATTAAACTCCAATTCAGCTTCTGTTAACCAAACTTCGGTCAACCAAAGCAACCAACGGTGGGCAAGGAGGGCTATAACGATCACGATCTGGGTCCTCGCCATAGTCCTATTGGCCTCGGTCACACACGCCAGCTGGAACGCCATCGCAAAGTACCTCGATGACCCGAGCTTCGCATTCGTGTGGATCAACCTGACGGTAGCCGTCATAGGTGCATGCTTCATTATCGCCATCGGACTCCCAAACCGCTCCGCGCTACCGTTTCTGCTGGTATCGTTCATCATTCACATCGCCTACAACATCTTCCTGTTGAACTCCTATCGTTTTGGTGATCTCTCCCAGGTCTATCCGTTGGCTCGAGGAATCGCTCCAATCCTGGTGGCCATTGGAGCGTTTCTCTTTGCCGGCGAGCAGCTGAACGCGATCGAGGTCACCGGGATCATCGTTATCGCAGCCGCGCTCGCCTCGATCGCCGAGTTTCATGCGACTAAAGCTCTCTGGTTGTCGCTCGCCACCGGACTCGCGATCGGCGGCTACAGCTTGGTTGATGGCATCGGCGTGAGACACGCCCACTCCTCATTTGCCTATGCAGGTCTCCTTTTCCTTCTCGAAGGAGGCGTACTAGGAATCGGAATCGGTTGGATGCGAATCCGCCGACAACGGCCTCTTATCACGACGCAGCTTCCGTTGGCTGTGACTGCAGGCGCACTATCGTATCTCGCATATGCCGCGGTACTCTGGGCACAACAGCGTGCTCCCCTTGGTGTAGTATCGGCCCTACGCGAGACGAGCGTGATCGTCGCCGCTCTCATCGGCGGTTACTTCCTAAATGAGGAACTTGGGAGGAGAAGGTTACTCGCCGCCGTCATCGTCTGCATTGGCGTAACCATCCTCGTCCTTAGTTAATCGCCGAACAGCCATCCGTGATGCCATCTCCTCCCAATTGTTGAATGGAAGTGAGTAAGGTGATCTCATGAATGCCGGACCTCTGATAGAACCTGATCAGATACCAACGTTGATCGATCCTGTAATACTCGACGTACGCTGGTATCTCGATGGTCGCGATGGCTACGCAAGCTACCTCCAGGGGCACTACTCAGGCGCAGTTTTTGTCGATCTCGATACTGTAGCGACCGAACCAGCACCACCAACAGCAGGGCGTCACCCGCTCCCGCCACCAGCGACATTTGTCCGATCAATTGCTGAACTCGGGGTTGGCCCAACCAGCCAAGTCCTGATAATGGACGATGCTCGTGGCTCGATCGCGGCGAGGATCTGGTGGATGCTCGATGTGCTAGGCATAGAGGCATACGTGTTGCTAGGGGGCGTACAAAGTCTTCCAGAAGCTGATATCTGCCTGACTCCCTGTCATGCAACGCCGAAGGCTCCCTGGACTCTCTCCATCAACGAGTGGCCAGAGAATCGAGTGGTAAACACTGACGAGATCGAAAACCAGAGCTCCAGATTCCTTCTCCTCGACGCGAGATCCCAAGAACGTTACCTCGGAGACGAAGAGCTGATAGATAGAGTAGGAGGACACATCCCAGGGGCAAGGTCTCTTCCTTGGCAACGAGTACTTGACACCATTGAGGGGTCCTCTGTCGACAGTTCACGCGCCGAAATTAGCAACATCTGTGATGATGAACGCGAGTTAGTCGCCTACTGCGGATCCGGAGTTACTGCCTGTACTCTAATTCTGGCCCTGCGCGCCTATGGCCGCGAGGCTAAGCTATACCCAGCATCGTATTCAGGTTGGTCGAGCGACCCTTCTCATATAGTTTGCACTGACATCTGCGACGACTGATAAGCCACACTCGCGCTCTGGGTTGGCGAGATCCCGACACTACCCGACAGCCGCGCGGATCATCACGCCAACCGAATCGGTGCCACCAGAGCGGGCGGATCTCCAGAAGCGAAAAGACTCGACGGTCAGCCTCAAAGAAGTTGGACGATATCTGCAATCACGAGGTAGAGAACGAGAGCAATCACTGCCACATAGATTGCGCTCATCTGCCAGCGCCACTTGTGGTTGGCCACCCAGAAACGACGAATTCCTTTGACGTCAAAGAACAGAGCGGCTACACCAATTGGAATGCCAATCTCGGGCCCCAATCCCGCCAGGGCGCCAAGACCAAGAGCGGGTAGCAAAAACGGTACGATCACGTAGCTGAGGGTACAGCGAAGACCCGATATCACCATAGCTAGACTGAAGAGTCGCTCCGCCGCCTCCTCGCGTCGCACGGTAGGCCGAGCCTCGGGAACCCGAAGAAGCTTTCGAGCGAAGGTGTCATAACGCGACGACGATAGCTGCTGACTAACAGGACAATTTTGATCTGGCGCTATAGCCTCTTCCATACCTCCATCATAACGTCCCTGTCTTCACAAGCAAAGCCCGAGCAACTACTCACCTACACAGCGGTTCATCAGCTCTTCGCCCTCTCCTTGGCTCCTAGGTAACCGGCTCTCCACTTCGTTCAACCTGAAGATAGCCTCTAATCGCAGACAGTTGCGAACGTAGCTCTTGGCTGGTGAGCGCCCGGAAAAGCGCCCTGACCTCTGGGGTTGCCACAAATACTTCCGGGACGGCAAGTAGAAACTCTTCAGAGGCATAGCTTTGGAACTGCAGACCAAATTCAAGAGCCACCGGCTCAATCGTGACGCCAAAATCGGCTAAGCCGGACGCCAATGCGCTACCGACAAGAGCATGTGCACTAAGCGACGAATCGTAACCCGCCACCGCCTCGTCGGCCACGCCAAGTTCACCAAGAAACTGGTCAACCATATGGCGTGCCTCCGATCCTGGCTGTCGATTCGCAAGACGCAGCCCTTGCTCTAGCAGCGCTGGCGTAGGAATCTTTGATCGGTAGGCAATGCCCTCCCTCCATCGCGCAAAGAAAAACAACTGTGCATCAACATGCGGGTATGACATTCCATCGGCAACGTGAAAACCTGCCACGTGGACTAGACCGTTGCGCAACAGCGAAAGCGCCTCGCTATTAGATGCCGGCCACCATAGGCAAGCTATTCTTGGGTCGACGTGTGCAAAGATACTAGGCAGCAACGCAAGTGCGGGATCACAGCCAGCGATGATGAGAGCCGGAGCCGTCTCTCGGTTCTGGGTCAGAGTGATATTTTCGCCGAAAACGGAGCTAACCACAGCACCGGCGGCACTAAAGCCGACGGTGATGCTGTGATCACCAGCTAGCGGCAACGCAACCGGGCGACCGTCTACGCATGCGAAGTCGGCGCGAGACGCAGTTAGCTGCGGTGCAATAGAGGTAGCTCCCACCTCCGGATATTCGATGGTTGGTGAGAACAGCTCTTCCACCGCTACAGAGAGCGCTCTCGCCAGCGCGATAGCGACTCTGAGCGAGGGGTCAGACGTTCCTGCTTCGATCGCAGCAATCGCCTGTCGCGATACGCCTACCTGTGTGGCCAGTTGTTGTTGCGAGAACCCAAGTCCAATTCGAGCCAACCGCACCCTATCGCCCTTCATCCACCTCTCCTTCAACGGTCGACGCCATCCCCAGCCAACTCCCCTGGCACTCGTCATCTTTCCCAAAGACCGGTGGATCTAAAACCGTGACTTTTGGGTCGCCACCATGCGACAGGCGGTCATCAGCAAAACTCACCACCAACTGCTGATCAGCAAGTTGAAGCCGATATAGGACAGCGCCTCCGACGTCCCTTGTCGACAGAATCGAAACTGGAAATACATACCCTCGTGTGGGTTCTGCCCCTGCGAGCATCCGAGCCGGATGGATTCCAATGCGACGGAGGCTGTCGATAGGAACAAAATGCGTAAAGCCGAGAATGCTCGCCAGCCTCACCGACGGTGGTTCCTTTAGCAGCGTGGGCACCTCACCAAAACCCAGAGCTCTGCCATTCTCAACCACGATGATGTCATCAGCGAAGTGAGAGACCAGCTCCAACTCGTGGGCTACTATCACGACAGGAATCTGAAGAGAGCTAAGGAGTTCATCGAGGAGCAGGATTAGTTCGGCACGCAGACGATCATCTAGGCCCTGAAAGGGCTCATCGAGGAGTAAAGCCTGATTCTCTCTTGCTAGAGTCCGTGCTATCGAGACGCGCTGTACCTCACCTCCGGAGAGTTGACGTGGCTGAGATGTGAGTAGATCCATCAACTCAAGTCGTTCGATCATCGGTACGAGCAGATCGAAAGACTTGATCCCCTTGCCGTAAAGTAGGTTTTCGCGCACACTGAGATGCGGAAAGAGCGTTGGCCGTTGGCCGATCAGTCCGATCTGGCGCTCGTTGGGGGGTACGAAGATAGTCCGACCCTTAGCCACATTGGTCAGCGGCCGTCCAGCCAATGATACATGTCCATACCGAGGAATGGCGAGGCCTGCAACAACGTCGAGTGCTGTCGTCTTGCCAGCACCCGACGGTCCGAAGATCCCTAATCTACGTCCTGGTGGCACACAAAAGGAGAGTTCGACACCTCCATCTCTTCGATCGATAAGAAAGTCAGCGCTGAGCAAAGCGACTCCAGGTATAAGCGAGCAAGGGCAGCGGAAGTGACACCACCAGGAGCACCAGTGCATACGGTAGCGCCCGACTGAGTCCAACCTCGTTGAGTGTCGTCCAAACCTGCATTGGCAACCCATAGGGATGATAGGCAACGATCACGACCGCCCCGAAGGCGCCGATCGCCCTAGCCCAAGCGATCGCAAGGCTGGAGCTGAGCTGAGGAAGCGAGAGCGGAAGCGAGATGCGAAAGAAACGCTCGCACGGTGTATTGCCGAGCAAAGACGCCTGGTCGAGCATCGCCTGGTCGAGCCCGGCAAAGGTCGACTGTGCTCCGAGCACATAGTAGGGCACCGCCTCATATACCTCGCAGACGATGAGCGCAAAGAAGGTATTGGTCGCAGACAGATGAACCCTCGACAACAGCTCTCCCAACGGCGTCAACGGTCCAAGCATGAAGACTAGGAGGAGTCCAATCACCAATGGTGGCATAAGCAGCATCAACAACATGCCCGCTTCCAGCCAACGGAGACCTCGTCGATGAGACCTCGCCAGTGCATACGCCAACGGAGTCCCGCCAAAGACAATGAAGGCTAACGCAATGGCTGCAGACGCCACCGAGATGCCAAGAGGCGACCACGCGCCTGGCTGGCTCAGTGCATTCACTATCTCCGACGGCGAGAGCTTGAAAAACAAGGTGATTAACGGGCCAATCAGTATCAACCAGATCGCTATGGTTGCGACGATCGACAACCACGACAGAACCGATCTCCGCATCAGTGGCCGCAACTCATCGCGTATTCCTGAGCGATCGAGGTACTCGAGTACCTACAAAGATAGGTCTAAAGACGTTGTAACCAGCATGGACAAAGGCTCGTCTACCCGCAGTCTGCAGTTGATAACGGACGAATGCATCGGCCGCGCTAGTTGCATTATGACCCAAGACCGTCGCATCCACCAGCAAAGGCACACCGTGAACGACCGATCCACCACTTAGGGTCAAGCTCGCAGTGGCATAGTCCTTCGCGAGGCTTGAACTGCCGAAATTGATGCTTGCGGGTAGAGAGATGTAGGGCAGATGAAGTTGAATAGCCTGGGATTCGAAGGCACTAGCCGCATCGAGTTGACCAGCCTCCAAGCGTGCCTCGAGCGATGTCTCAGAGAATACTTGTGCAGGGTTATCGACCGGCCCAAGATCTTGCTGAACCAGGCCCTTGGGCAGATGCAGTCTACGCACACCAAGCTCCACCATCTCGTAAAAGGCCTGGCCCTGAGGGTCGGTATTTGGGTTGGTGCGCCCGAGTAGGAAGCCCTTGGAGGCAAACAGTTTGAAAAGTCGTGACAGAGGCAACTTTCCTTGGCTGATCAGCTTCAGGGTGGGTGCATAGGAGGTGTGGGGGTTGTAGACAACGACGATAGGAGAGGCAGCAAACGAGACATACCAGCTCGTCCTCGATGGCTCGAGCTGGGTGATCGGGGCAGCTCCAATACTCTCGAAGACGTTCGGACTAATCTCGCCGGAACTAATCTCCTTGGACAATCCGAAGGATCCCGCCCCCCGACCGCTGTAGCCATAGCCGGTGGCTTTCGCGAAAGCTGGTCCAACCGTATGTTCATTGAGCAACTGCAATGAACCCGCATAAGCAACGTTCGCCTGCCCGTGGGATGCAGTCGATGAGTCGGCATTAGATCCACAGGCGGCAAGCAAGGCCGCACTCATCACCAGAACTCCGCTAAAACCTCTCCAATTGGCTTTCATGCAATCAACAGTAGCATAAAGCAAGTGCAGTTTGCGTAGTTCGAGAGCTAGTGTCCCTAGCCATAAATTTGCTCTAATTCAGGAATTTTCAATATTTTGTCTCCGTTGACCCCATTGTACATCTACTCTTTTGGAGGAAGAGGCAATGACAATGGCCAAGCAGATATCGAGAGCAACACAGGCAGCGAGAGATTCCGAAGGGACCAAGAAGCGTACTGGACGCAAACCAACGTATGTCGTCACCCTGAGCGATGAGGATAAAGAGTTCCTCACTTCCTTTATCGCCAAACGTAATGCACCAGCAGCTCAGGTGACGCGAGCAAAGATCGCCCTCTTGGCCAACGAACACGTCAGGCTTTGCGATATCGCCGATGAACTGGATATCTCTACCTTCACGGTGCAAAAGTGGATCAAGAGATTCGCCCTCTATGGGGTAGGGACACTCGCCGATACACCACGACCTGGGACCCCAAGGACCCATGGGGATGACAAGATCACCGAGATCATCAGACTCACTACGATGACCGAGCCACCGGATTCATCAACCCATTGGTCCACCAACACCATGGCAGCCGTGGCTGGCGTCTCTCCCTCCACGGTGGGGAGGATATGGCGAACCTTTGGCCTAAAGCCTCACATGGTTGAGAGCTTCACGGTGTCGAATGATCCAGAGTTCACCGAAAAGGTCAGAGACGTTGCTGGGATCTACTTGAACCCTCCAGAGGCGGCCATCGTCCTCTGTGTTGATGAGAAGACCCAAGTACAGGCCCTTGATCGCACCCAACCCATACGTCCGATGGTGCCAGGGGTTCCCCTGCGTCAAACGACT
>NZ_JXUW01000050.1 GCF_000949255.1 Ferrimicrobium acidiphilum DSM 19497
TAGCCGAGATAATGGAAGCGTCCGATGAGCTCATTCCATGTTGCGGAGTCAGAGCGGGTATCGACCTTAACAAGTGAGACAGAGTCGAGCTCGCCAAGCGAGCAGGCCAGCATAGGGCCCTCTTCGATCGTTGCCTCCAGGTGCCTCCTAGGAACTGGCTGTGGCCCTGTGGGTGCAGGTAGGGTAATAAGTCCGTCAGCCGCCATCTTGGCGAGTGCGACCCTCGCTGACATATCCTTTAACCCACCGTCTGGCTTTGTCCACCCAAGGGATCGACAGAGCGCCCGCGAGATTGATGCCCGGGTAGGATACGCCGGGTCCAAACAGAGGGTGCGCACTATCTCCATCTCCACCTCGGTGAACTCCCGGCCAACATAGCGGTAAAGAGAACCGTCTGCGCTCTTCGATGCCTGCCTACTGTTTGCCGCCACGCTCTCGGTGACGATACTCTCGCTGGATGGTTGCCCGATCTGGTTCACAGCACCAAAGCTACAGGACTTTCTAGCGTGTGTCCAGCCGGGGGAGCCTTCACTACCGGCATCCGCTAGAACGTATGCAACCAGCGCCCGACTGCACCTTGGACGTTCCTCGGACAGAGACACAACGAAGCTGCTGTCCGAGACGCGCTACGAACCCTTGAACCGCTTCGCCCTAGCGACCGAGAAACACTTCCCTCGCAGCTTCACCCGACCGACTCTCGGTGGTGACCTGAATAGTTACGTCGGATTATTCCAAAATCTCATCCAACTTGATCGTTTGTTATTCAACGTCGGTAACCTGACGCAATTTAATTGATTATTTCGGGTCCCGACCTAACAGCTCCAATCGCACGTTGCGCCTAACAAGGCACAGCGACCCAGTGAAGCGTGCCACCGCCCCTAAAGATGCATAAGCAACTCGGGAAGCCCGGTCCGTAAGGTCGGAGAGGGTGACGCAAAGTTATCTGGACCGGTGTCGGTTCTCCCACTCCAGGCATCGGCGGTGCCAATGCCGCCGGAGTTCGACGTTGTCGACTGGTACCACCACAAAGTGCCCGGTTCCTGGAGTGATCTCGCTGTTGCAGCCTGGACATAGATACCACTTGGTGACCTGATAGGGTTGCAGAAATCGTATCTGGGCTACGGACTTCGTGATCGGGTCAAACTCCTCCACTGCCAACTCGGGAACCTCGTGCTAGAAGTTGGTCAGGGTCGAGCCTATGCTCGGGTCCGACAGGGCAGCAACCTGTGCAATGACCTCTAGATCGATAGCCTGGGTGAGCGAGGCTGCGGCTCGATTCAGCAGCGACTTGGTGAGGGCTAAGGCGGTTGGCGAGCGTTCGCTTAGGCGATCAGCCCATTCGAGGACGGTTGGCAGCACTTGGTCGTCATCGACGACGGCGTTTACTAATCCCCAGGTGAGAAGCTCTTCGCCGACGAGTCGAGATGCGAAGAAGGCGAGCTCCTTGGCTCGATGGAGCCCTATACGTTGGACTAGGAGTGCTGAACCACCATAGTCGAGTGTAAGACCACGGTCTAAGAAGATCTCACTGACCATGGTTGAACGCCCAGCTATTGCTAGGTCGCAGGCGAGTGCCAGATTGAGGCCGGCCCCAACGGCGACACCGTTTACCGCCGCGATCGTCGGCTTGGCGACGGTAGCGAGCGTTCGTGCACAGTGGTGGATTCTGGCGAGATGGCCCAGTGGGTTGCGCTCGTAGCTGGCGAGTGCCTTCAGGTCTGCACCAGCCGAGAAGCTATCGGCTGTCCCGGTTAGCACGATCACACGGACGGAGTCATCGTGGTCAGCGACGACCAACGCATCCGCAAGCTCGTCAAAATCCTCGAGTCTAAGCGCGTTCTTCTTCTCGACTCGGTTGATCGCGAGGACTGCGGTCGCCTCGTGGTTGGATCGTTCTATAACTCCCACGGGTTAGTTCTTGCGAATCGAGATAGGCACGTAAGCGCCGGTGCCGAGGCTTGCGCTCTCCTCGAAGTCCATCGAGGTGTCGAGATCTCCTTCGACGCTGGTAACCCAGGGGAGCTTCGCCTTTAGGATGCGCTCGACTCCGAGCTTAACCGTCGTTGTCGAGATCGCGCAGCTCGAGCAGGCGCCAGAGAGGCCGACGACGACCTCTCCGCTGTCGGTGTCGACAGATGCGAGGTAGAGATCGCCACCATCTGCCTGCACCGCCGGCCGGAGCTTGGCGAGCAGCGCCTCGAGTTGGGCACGTCGCTCTTGGTCTGTGTTACTCATCAGTGCTGATACCTTTTTACAGAGGTAGCGATCTCATCGTTTGCTTGGCCGAGATCTCGCCAGCCCTCAATGGTGACTGACTTGCCGGGCTCGAGGTCCTTGTAGTGAGCGAAGAAGTGCTCAACCTCGTCCTGTAGATGCTTTGGGATGTCGTCAAGCTTCTGGTAGCGATCATAACGGACGTCCTTGGCGGGGACGCCGAGGATCTTCACGTCGCGCCCATTCTCATCGGACATGACAAAGCATGCCACCGGGCGAACCTTGACGTGGCATCCCGGAAAGGTCGGAACTTCGACGAGAAGTAGGATATCGAGAGGGTCGCCATCCTCGCCGAGGGTCTCGTCGATGAAGCCATAGTCGAGTGGGTAGCCCATCGGCGTAAAGAGGGTGCGATCGAGCCAGACGGCGCCAGTCTCGTGATCGACTTCATACTTGTTCTTCGATCCACGTGGGATCTCAATGACTGCTGTGATCGGGTCCATGGTCTAACTCCTTGGTCGAGGTACCCTACTAGTTTACCTGCCCTGATAGGCTGGTAGGTAAACGACTCTATGGCTACCAAACGCTTACCAACATTGCTGCTCGCGATTGTTGCTGGTGTCGGTGCTGCGAACACGTACTACCTGCAGCCGCTGCTGCATGTCGTCTCGGTGTCGCTACACCTATCTGGCGGGAACGCGGGTTTCCTTGTCACCGTCACCCAAGCTGGCTTTGTGGTCGGGCTCGGCGTACTACTTCCGCTTGGAGACCGCTACGATCGCCGCTGGCTGATCGTACTTTCGTTGTTGCTCGCTGGCCTCTTCGATCTAGGTGCCGGGCTGGTAACTGGCACGATCTCATTCGGGGTTTCGTTGCTCGGGGTGGGTATCTTCTCGGTTGTAGCCCAGTTCGCGGTCACTTATGTCGCTGCTGCTGCGCCAGCGGAGATACGTTCCTCCGAGATCGCCAAGGTGATGGCCGGTTTGTTAGCCGGCATCGTCCTTGCACGCACCTACTCCGGTGCGATGTCGGATCTGCTTGGTTACCACAGCGTCTTCATCGTTGCCGCTGCTATATCAGTGTTGCTGGCCGCCATTGTTTGGATGCGACTTCCAGCGGAGTCGGCTAAACACCCCCTCACCCTCGTTGAGATGTGGCGGGATGGCGCGATGCTACTACGTGACGAGCCAATCTTGCGGTTGCGCTCCTTCCTTGGCATGTTGAGTTTTGGAGCGTTCTCCATCTTCTGGACCACGATGGCGTTTGCACTCTCTGCTCACCCGTATCACCTCAGCTCTGGGTTGATTGGTCTCTTCGGCTTTGCTGGCTTGGCGGGTGTGCTTGCAGCGCGAGCGGTTGGCGCTCTCGCAGACCGTGGACACACAGCCTTTACTACCGTCGTTTCTTTTGTCCTGATAGCTCTTTCCTACCTGGCCCTCTACCTAACACACGACTCGTTGATTTTGTTCATCGTATTGACAGCGACACTCGATGCCGGGATTCAAGGGGCGCATCTGTCGAATCAGAGCCTGATCTATAGACTCGCCCCCGGTGCTCAGGGTCGGATCACGATGGTGTACATGGTCTTCTATTTTGTAGGTGGAGTTATCGGGTCGAGTTTGGCCTCGGTGCTCTATGGGATCGGCGGCTGGCCAGACGTTACGATTGCAGGTACCCTCGCTGGGACTTTGGGGCTCGTAGTCTGGGGAATTCTGGGGCTTCGGGAACGACGTTGGGTAGCCGAGATAGCGCATGAAGATTCAAACACCGAGAAGGAGCGACAAAAGTGAGTGATTCTATGGGAGCTGCGAACCTGGCCTCAGTCGGTCGTCGGATCGAGGCGTTTGTCTTCGATGCGTTCGTCGTTTTCTTTGGAAGCTTGGTATTGCAGCTACTCCTTGGTGGCATGGGTGGGCTTGAGAACCCGATCTTTTCAGTTGTGCGCTTTGAGATGGGCACGGTTGTCTATATCGTCAATCTTGTCTTAATCGTTGCTTACTTTGTGCTCATGCGCACACGCTCGAGTGGGCAGACACTCGGTGCGAGGGCAGCTCATATCCGTGTAGTTGCGGTGGGAGGACATCAACTCGACCCCGGCACTGTACTGGTTCGACTCGTGGTCGCCTTTGTGTCTATGCTGGTAATATTCCTAGGCTATCTTCTGGCCCTCTTCGATCCCCAGCGACGGACGCTGCAGGATCGTGTTGCCCACACGCTTGTGGTTCGCGAGTCGGTCACCCTCAATACCCACGAGCAAAGTTGAAAATCGGGCGATAGAAAAGTAGCCTTATCTCTTCATGGTTGAGGCGGTAGGGTAGCGTGTTCCTATGAGTGCCGGGGGTCTTGGTGAAGATCGGCTGCTTGATTGAGATCGTTGTCGTGATTGAGATCGTTGTCGTGATTGAGATCGTTGTCGAGTGAGATGCTGATTTAGTTCCTTTCATCTCGACGGTGTGGGCCATAGCTCAACTGGTTTAATAAAACCTGACCGTAAAGAGTCTATCGGGCACGCTACTGCTACCTCTAAGCTAAGCACTTTTCAGCATAGTTGACTATAATGTCTACATGACAAGGTTAGTGCCTATTGGAGTAGCAGCACAGGAGCTTGGGGTCCACCCTATGACACTGCGAAGATGGGAAGCTGAAGGGCGTATTGATCCTCCTATGCGCACCCAAGGAGGCAGAAGGCGCTATGACCTCTCAAAGCTTCGCGCTATTGCACCTCATAAGGCTCCATCCACCAGGACCACCATCGCCTATGCCCGCGTGTCAACCAACGGTCAAAAAGACGACCTGGTTCGCCAGGTGGCTCTGTTAGAAAGCTATTGTGCTGCAAACGGGTGGACGTATGAAATTCTTACCGATGTTGGCTCTGGTCTCAATTATCAAAAGCGTGGATTGCGACAACTCATTAACCGCATCTGTTCAGGTGAGGTTGGTCGGCTAGTGCTCAGTCATAAGGAGAGGCTGCTTCGTTTAGGATCAGAGCTTGTTTTCTCCCTCTGTGAGCATTTCGGCGTTGAGGTAATCATTATCAACGCCAGCGAGGACTCAACCTTTGAAGAGGATCTAGCCAATGATGTTATCGAGATCGTGACCGTATTCTCGGCCAGGCTATACGGCTCCAGAAGCGATAAGAACAAACAGGTTATGGAACGGCTCCAAGAGATAGCCAAAGAGGTAAGTCCATGACCCGATGTCAGAGCCTTCGATGTCAGAGCCTCATCCTATGGTTAGATTCCTATGAAGCGCACAGTACGCCTGGCCACGTTGCCACTCAACAGGGGCAAGTACGACGAGCTGTGCTCGGTAGTCGGGCACTATAGCGACGCAAAGAGCGTCTTCGTAGCTCATCTGCGCCAAGCTAGCCTGTGGAAGCTACTAGATCGAAGCAAGAGCTTCCGTGACTACGCCAAGGCACGAGGGCTATACCCAGCGGGCATCAACGTCCATCTAATAGACCAAGCCGCCTTCGATGCCGTGGATACCTGCGTTCGCCATATCGAGTCCTGCTTCGCTCGTGCTGACATCAAAGCAAAGACATGGAGACGCTTCACAGACGAAGACGAGAGGCATTATGCCTACGCATGTCTAGCACGGTACTCGGCCATTGGGAAGATCATGGGTGGTGGCGTACCAGAGATCTCTACGGTGGCTATCTCTCTAGAAACGAGAGCGAAGATAGCCTCGTACCTACACCGTGTCATCCGCGATTCACTCGGTAGTAGCTGGCCAACCGTTATCAAGTCTCGCTCTATGTCTTTGGACTCTAGCTTGTACTCGGTGGTCGACAATGAGACTCGAACAGGCAAAACCAGACGTTACGTCAAAGTCATTAGCTCAACCCGCAATAAGCGTATCTCGCTACCGCTGTCTGGGATCTCTCGGGTGTCGGGAAACATCAGGGTTGTACTCGATGAAGAACACCAGCGGGCCTTTGTCCACGTCAGCTACGACGTTGCACGCCTACCCAAGGCTACCGGCCCAGCTGTAGCCCTTGACTGGGGGATCACCGAGGTCTGTACTGATGACTCTGGGGGCCATCATGGCAGCGAATATGGCCCAGCGCTTAGGTCTATGACCGAGCGCCGGAACAAGACCGGCAAGGCAAGGAACAGACTTCACGCGCTATCAAAGAGAGACGCTGGTTCTAGGCGAACCAAGCACATCGCACGAAACAACCTGGGTACAAAGAAACAGCAGGCTCGTCTCAGACGTGCAAAGGCACAACTACAGACGATCTCTGGTGCTGCAATCAAAGAAGTGGTCTATGGAGGGGGGAATCGGACCAGAGCCAAGAAGCGAGTCCCCCAACTTCCATCACAACGTCCAAGAGTGAAAACAATCGACCTATTTGGCCCCAGTGCAGTTGAGGTATTTGGCCCCACCCTCACCCGTGCATCATAACCTGCTTGGTCCCTGAGTTCACACGCGAAGGAGGGAGTTATGAACCGTCTTGGCTTTGGTGAAGACTCCTAACCCCGAGGAGGGTCCTACGGTTCGCCTCCTCTACCTACTACGCAGGTTCAGGCAAGAATGCTTTGCGTTCGTGCCCGACACGATGAGAGTTCACAGAGTGTCATCAGTCGCTGCTACACCGAGAACCATTCGGTCTCTGTCGGAAGCCAACAAGGCCTGACATGCCTTCAAGCATGGGAGGACCCAAATGGCGTGCATGCGTCGAGCACACCAGGTACGTCAGCTCTCAAGGTCTCCGACGGCGACCGGTTCGTCACAGTGTGGACACATCCCGCCGGGTCCAATCCGAGCGCAGAACACATTGCAATCCGGACATCTGCGAATGCCGAGGTAGCGGCTCTCACAGCGCGGACACTCATACACGATCTCAATGCGTCGGGCACTGGGCTCAGAGCTTGGAGTACCCGAACTCTGGCGAGCCCGATAGGCCGTCTGGCGACAGCTATTCGAGTGAAACTTGCCTCGGCCAGAGGATTCGAAGGGAAGGCCACACCAGGCACAGGCGATAACACTCATATCGTAACGCTATCGTAACGCACGGGGTTTGTCGGTCCCGACCTCGCGGAGTGTTCCAGTGGTTCAGGTTGCATTGGTAGTCGACCTCAATCGGTAGGACTCGATACCTGTCTCGATGATCTTGGATCGGTAGGTGATACGGTCAACCACAGCTGCTGCCAAACGAGCATCGGTGAAGATACTGGCCCACTCCCCAAAGGGGAGATTCGTAGCTACCATGAGCGAGGAGGACTCCTCCCGATCGGTGATCACCTGAAAGAGAAGCTCTGCTCCGCGACGGTCTAGATGGAGGTAACCGAGTTCATCGATTGCTAGTACGTCATAGCGTCCATAACGTTCAAGCAGCCGGCTCAGCCTCCTCTCGTCCTCCGCCTCAGCTAACTCGTTGACCAGGGCACTCGCATTGACGTAGCGCACCCGTTTACCAAGGCCCACGAGAGCGATGAGGGTTCCAATGAGGAGATGAGTCTTTCCTGTTCCCGGTCCACCGATAAGTACGACTGAGGTAGCGCTGGCTACGAAGTCGCCACGGGCAAGCCAAGCAAGGGTGTCTTGGCTCATCGCCGAGGAGCCAAGGTCGAACTGTGCCAAGAGCTTGGTGCGAGGAACCTTTGCCTCAGCCAAGAGACGCGCCGATCGTCTGGTATCGCGAAGCGATATCTCGACACTGAGCAATTCGGCCAGGAGGTGGGCATGACTCCAGTTCTCGCGCCTAGCGGCCTCGAGGTATTCAACGTAGTGGGCTCGAATGCCCGGTAGCCGCAGCTCCATGGCTCCTTGGTCGATGAGGACGAGATCTTGGGTATCGGTCATGGACGGGCCTCAAGCAGTGCGTCATAGCGAGCAAGATCGACCGTTGGTGAGATAACCTCGGGGACATCGTCTAGAGGCATAGGGGTTGACTCAAGCGAGGACCGTGCCGCAATCTCGACGAAGTCAGCTCGAAAGGAGTTCATCGTGAGCGCCCTTGCCAACCCAGCAGCGATAGCCGCTTTGGACAATCTCCTCGCAAGTAGGAGCACGCCAACCATTTCGGAGATACCCTTGCTCTCTCCATAGAGCCGGGTAGCCCCAGCAAGGAAGGCCTCGTGGTCCCTACTGAAGGCACCGCTCTTCTTCGCCTGGTCAAGGGGTACCGACCGAGGGAACGCTCCAGGCTTTCTTGAGAAGGCCTCAAGGTAATGATCCAGTACGAGAATAGAGTCTCCTCGATGGGTGAGACGTCCATGATTGGCCACCTGCTTGACACGGATAGGAGATGCTCACCTCATTGGCCGAGAGGGCTATCTGGACGCTTCTGCCAATGAGCGAGACCGGAACCGAGTAGAACGCCTGTCTCACGCATACCCTGGACTTGGCATCGACCTTGGCAAAGAGGATCTTTGCTGAGCCAAAGGACTCTGCCACAAGTGGCTTGAGGGCCTTACGCTCCTCTAAGAACGCAGCCTCGACCGTCTCTTTGCGATACGCGACATGTCTGCTGGCATCATCGGCGTCTACGCGCTGGTGGAGCTTGTCGTTGATCTCAGCCAAGGTTGCGCCCTTTGGCATGGGAACCATGTAGCGGCGCCTGGCCCGCTTAACCTCACCCTCAATGCCTCCCTTCTCATGGGCACCCTTGATGCCTGGGGTGCAATAGGAGGCGCCAAAGCCATAGTGGGAACGAAAGGCGGTGAAGCGCTCGTTCTCCATACGGTCCCTGCCAATGAGTACCTTGGTAACCGCGGAGGTGAGATTGTCATAGCGGATCTCGGCTGGTATCCCACCAAAGGCCTCAAAGGCCTTCTCGTGACCGTCTAGGAAGCATTCCTGGGACTCTCCCATGTAGATCTGGTGGAAGGCCTTCGCTGAGGACGAGAGGCGCATAGCGAACATCTTGGCTCTGAGCTTCTCACCACTGACAATCACCCAGACGTCACCGAAGTCAACCTCGGCGGTTCTGCCGGGCACGTGCACCTGGGGTATCATCGCGGTGGCTGCTGGCTCGATGATCTCAGCTTCTAAGTTCGCGCACCATCACCCGCACCGCAGACACCGAGACATCGGCGCCGCACTCATCGACGAGCCGCTGCCAGATCCTCGTTGCGGTGTGTCGCTGCTTCTTTGGGACCTTTAGGTCCTCTGTTAACCACGCACGTATCGTCGACTCGTAGGGTCCAAGTTTTGGACGCATCTTGATAGTCGTCTTGCGCTCTGGTGGGATAGCGCTGGCAAGTGCCCGGCGCACCTCTCGCCGATGGACTTTGAACTCCTTGGCTGTCGCCCGAATCGACAGACCCTCTTTACTAACAGCATTCCTGATACTCTGATAGAGCTCCACTCTCAACATCCTTTTCTGACTTCTTGAAACAATTCGCATGCTTCAAGCCTACGAACCGTGGTGTTGAGGGTGGGGCCAGATTAGTCAAGCGTGGTGGGGCCAGATTAGTCAAGCGTTTCCACATGAGAAATCATCATCGAAGACCTCTCTCACTTGCAAGGCAAGGCCAGGTCTAAGCCTAGAAGCACCGACCAACTCTGCGAATTGGTCCCCCAAAACAGAAGAAAGTGCCCCCTGAGCTGGTAGAATAGGTGTATAGAAGCATCCCAAACGACCAACCAAGGAGAACACTTTCTGTGAAGCAATTCTATCACACGCCAGACGGTATCGAGGTTGCCTTTGACGATGAGAATCTGGTCGCCAATGCCGGACTCCTTCTAGTCTCCACCCTTGCTTCCAAGCTTGGCTTGGCCGATGTAATCGCCGACAAGGTAGATCTCACTGGTCGAGTGGGTGGGGCCAATCCGGCGAGTAAGTCATTGACCCTCATTCATGCGATGGTGGCGGGTGCCTCGCATATCGACCATATAGATATGTTGAGAGCCGGGGCATCTTCGAAGGTGCTTCCCTTTCGGGTAGTAGCTCCCTCTACCCTTGGTACCTACCTACGTTCCTTTACCTTTGGTCACGTTCGCCAATTAGATGAGGTGATCGAGGCAGAACTCGCAAAGGCTTGGTCCCTTGGAATGGCCCCGGGAGACGATCCCCTAGTGATCGACATCGACTCTACGATCTGTGAGGTATCTGGGTATCACAAGCAGGGAGCAGCCTATGGCTATACCAAGAAGCTCGGCTATCACCCACTCTTGGCCGTTCGCTCCGATACTGGTGAGGTACTGCATTGTCGAATGCGAAAGGGTTCAGCCAATACCCAGAGGGGAACCAAGCGCTTTGTTCAAGAGCTCATCGCTAGGTGTCGACGCATCGGGTCGACAGGCAAGATCACCATCCGCTTTGATTCTGGGTACCAATCAGATGCGACATTGAAAGAGTTAGAACGTCTCAAGGTGTCTTACAAGAGTGAAGGCAGCATGTTGATGCTACTCAAGAATGACAAGCTGTACATCAATGCCGGTGGTATTCACGGCAGTGGCCTTAGCGTAACGTCAGGCTGGAAAGTGATATCGTTGCAGACTTATGCCAACAACATTGACAGCATGGCATCAAACCAAATTACGCCAACAGCAATCAAAAGCCCACAGTCGGGCTTGCTCACGGCTCTCGTAGGCTCTGCAAAGATCACGGCTGACGGTTCATCAATAGTTGGAGGGCAAGCCGTTAACGTCTACACAGCAACAGCACCGTATACGAAGCTGATTCCGGCTATGGCTAAATCCAAAGGCGTGTTATCGTCTTCGTTGGGCGCGGTACTGTCTGCACACCACGCGCCCGGCAACGCCAAGCTAACCATCGAGACCACGAAAAGCACCAACCGGATTGCTGACGTAAACGGTGTGTTTGCTGCCACGTTTGCCCCAGTCAAAGGGTCGTCAGTCAAGTATCATTTTGTTATTATCCGCGTACAGCAGCAGTACAGCAACTACGGAGTGAAGTTCACGGTAAACGCACCGGCATCGGCTAAGCCAATCACGAGCTTAAAGCAGCTGTAGCTCTTTGTCACGATACAATTCGGGCTTACATTGCCTTTAACGATCTAGTGGAAAGAAGTAATTTCTATGCGTCGTATTGTCCTACCAGTAACAGCAATAGCAGTCCTTCCGCTAGTTCTAGCAGCCTGTGGAAGCACTAGCACAACAAGCGCCAAGACGAGTTCAGCCCCGCTCTCGCCTCAAGTAGCGGTGGATGCTGCGTACCACACCGCTGGTGCTTCTCCCACTTCGTTACATGTAGACGAGACCGTTGGTATTGTAGTCAACAGTAAGAACTATCGCGGTAGTACTATCTCCGGCGACGTCTATAGCGACCCGTCTAATCCGGCTGCTACCTACGTATCTGTGACCGAAAATCTCTCAGCACTCAACAAGAGTGAAGGCACCATGTTGATGCTACTCAAGAATGACAAGCCGTACATCAAAGCCGGTGCTACGGCTCGCTGAGCTCCTCGCTCAATGCTTCATCTACTTCTGTATCGATCCCCGCACCACCAATCGACCAGTGAAGAGCCTTCCTCGCTGTCGGAAAGCCGTCCCAGGACTCGACCCACAAGGCCAACCAGGTACTCCCGATGAACCGCGTACGCGATTTTGTCTTCAACCTTCTTCAGCTCGCACCTGGTTTGCCTCCAACCAGTGAAACTGGTTTAGATTTCCTCGCACACTCGCCTCACTAGAACGACTAGCAGTAACCACTTTGTAGCGCTACGTGTTCAGTCCTGCTTTCATCCGGACTGAAATTCATGCCACGGGTTCACCGACCATTTACAAAGTCGAAGTACCGCCACCCATCGAGCCGCCCCGAATGGAACCGATTTGAAAGGAATAGAAAGTCGGATAGGCAGTAGTGCTTTCGTGCTGGGATTGGCGATGCTCCTCAGGCATGAACAACAGAGAGAGGCGGGAAAAAGTTTGGAGTCAGGGCGCCACGGTTTCCTATTTGGCAGTTGATATGCCGTGGGGAATCGGCCTGGACTTGAGAATTGGAACGCAGAGTACTCCAAGACCTCTGTTGTGTTCTCGTGGGTGCTATCGTCCTGGTATGTTCGCGCGCATCTCGAAGTAACCGTTTCGGCCGGCTGTGAGGGCAGTCCCAGCAGGCAGGCAATGTTCTTGGGCGATCGTCGCTCATAAAGGCCATCGTTGCGATGGTTTGCTCAGTTAAAATGGGAGTTCAATCGGAACATTATGAAAGGGACACGACTCGTGCAATGATTATTGATGTCTCGAGTTTCTCCCCCAACACCAGCATTGAATCCTCGGTTATGCGTAGCAATTGCAGCGAAGAGGTTTGATCAAGGGGCAATCGGCGACACATGGACACACTGGTGCTTGAAGGAGACCACCTTTGACTGCATGAATAGATTTGGATAACACCCCACGACCCTCCTACCGATGGGCCTCGCCGACCATCGAAACGATGGTAGAACGAAGAACAGATCCAGCTCAGTAACGGTGGCACAGAAGAGATATCACAACCCGCTGTCATGTGCTTCCCGCAGCTCGGCTGCCCGACGACGCTTAAACGCTGCTCCACCACTGACGACAACGATCACCATAACTCCTCCAGCTACCCATAGAAGATTAGACGAGCCAGTGTTGCTACTCCTAGACGCGAAGGCAACGGTGGATAGACCGTCTACCCCAGTGAGATACACAGTGTCGGTGGTGGGATCAATCGCGATACCACCCCCGTCGGATGCTGGCACTGCAATGGTATGGACCACCTTGTCTGTGGCCCCGTTGATTGCCAGTACTGAATTGTGGC
>NZ_JXUW01000051.1 GCF_000949255.1 Ferrimicrobium acidiphilum DSM 19497
CAGATTAAACCGAACTTAAGCCTAACCCACCGACCGATAGTACCTCCTACCAGGTACTTTGTCGTGGGTCAGTGCTTTTGTTCTGTCGACTTGCCTCCAATGGTGATTGGAATCGGTGATCCAATGAGTTCAAAGACCTGACGCTGTAAGGGAGTTGGTACCGAGAGCTGTTCGATGATGACCCCTTGGGTGAATTCAACCGTATTCCTGGTGAGGGTTCCAAGGTGGGCGAGCAGGGTGCCAAAGCTGTGAATCGGTTCGCCATCGGCCCCGCGTTTAGTGGCGTCTTTTAATTCAGCAGCGCGAGATCGTAGCGCGGGGGCGACTGGGTCGTGGTGTTCTGGGATCTCTTCATCTGCAAACATCAGGGGCGCGAGAGCCTCTCTCATGTGCCAGGTGACATAGAGAGCGAGCATGCTAAGAAACACGTGGGCTCTGACCCGATTCTCACTGTAGTGATAGATCGGACGTAGATCGAGATCGATGGCCTTCAGGTTGCGAAAGTTGCGCTCCACAACGCTTAAGCCCTTGTAGGCCTCTATCGCCTTGGCATCATCGAGTTCTTCCTGGCTCACCGAGGTACGTATGACATAGATCCCATCGAGTGCAGCCTCTGTCTCGATTGAGTTGGTATCTCTGACAAAGGTGAAGCTCTCATCGTCGTCGAACTCTAAGGTGCGTATTCTCGCTGAAGTTTGCCACCCGTTCTCGCTGAAATGTGCCACCCCCTAGAGGGCGCGAGACGGACTCAGGAACAATGGATGCAAAGAGGCTGTGGCATCCTTATGTGGTGACTGAAAACCAACCACCCAAAGGTGCCACATGCCCAATAGGAGGATACCAATGAGAAAGATCGAAGAGGTACTGCGCCTCAGTGCGCAGGGCAAGAGTGTCAGGGTAATCAGCCGGGAGACGGGAGTCTCTCGACCAAGCGTGGCTACGTATCTAGAGAAGGCAGCAGAGCACGAGATTGGCTGGCCACTTCCAGAGGGAATGGACGTACAAGCCCTGGAGCAGTTGTTGTTCGCGGCGGTTGAGACAACAAAGAGTACGCCCGTGATTCCCAACTGGCAGGAGGTGGCCACCGAGATACAGGCTCATAATCACCTGACCCTACAACTGCTCTGGTTCTAAGTACAAGGAGCGCAATCCAAATGGGCTCAGCTATTCACGGTTCTGTGCTCGCTACCGAGAATGGAAGAAGATCAATGATGTGGTCATGCACTTTGAGCACCGAGGAGGAGAGAAGCTCTTCTGTGACTTCGCCGGTGATACGGTCCCGATCTGGGACCCAAAGACCGGTGAGGTAAACTTCGCAGCTCAGCTCTTCGTCTCGGTGATGGGAGCGAGCTCCTATATCTTTGCCAAGGCGTTTGCCAACCAGAAGGCTGAGTCATGGACCGCAGGGGGAACAGCAGCATTCGAGTACATGGGAGCGGTTCCCATGTGTGTCGTTCCAGATAACCCCAAAGCGGTGGTCACCCAAGCCATCCAAGTACGACCCGGTATTCAACGAGAGCTACCTGGAGTGGGCCAGGCACTATGAGGTCACGATTCTGCCAGCTAGACCCCGAAAGCCTCGAGATAAGGCCGCCGTTGAAGGAGGAGTCCTGATCGTCGAACGCCAGATCCTCGCCAGGCTCCGTCACGTCAAGTTCTTCTCCCTGTACGAGCTCAACCAGGCAATCTACGAGCTCTTAGAGGAGCTGAACGCTCAAGGGTTCCAAAGACGGGAGGGGACCAGAAAGAGCGTGTTTGAGGCTGTGGACAAACCAGTGATGCGTCCTCTGCCTACTACGGCGTATGAATATGCGGAGTGCCAAGCGGTTCAAAGTCCAGATGAACTACCACGTACGGGTCCTAGACGGCTACTACTCGGTTCCCTACGATCTGGTTGGCCAGACCCTTGATGTACGGGTTACCAGAACCACAGTGGAGATCTTCTCGGCTGGAGTGCGCATAGCGAGTCACCGACGATGCGAGAGGAAGGGTCAGTACCAGACTTCTTTTGCGCACATGCCCTCGAGTCACCAGGCCCAGGCATCATGGACCCCGGCAAGGATACTCAAGTGGGCTCGGACGATAGGACCAAGTACCCAGGTGGTCTGTGAGACGATCATGTCTGGACGGCACTACCCAGAACAAGGCTTTAACCAGTGCAGAGGCATCTTCAACTTGGCATCGAAGGTCTATACCCCAGAGCGTGTCGAGGCGGCATGTGAGAGAGCAATAGCGATCCATAGCCCCCTGTACAAGAGCGTGGTCTCTATCTTGAAAAACGGACTCGATGCCGTCGCACTGACGCCACCGGCTGGACCACCACCTATTGAGCATCAAAACATCAGGGGAACCGAGTACTACAAGGAGCTGCTCGCCGGGGGTCAGGAGAACGTGACATGTTGAACAACCAGACGATTGGGACCCTGACAGACCTTGGTTTGAAGGGGATGGCAGACGCGTTTCGTGAGCAGCTAGAGAGTGTCCAATACCTCGAGCTCAGCTTTGAGGAACGCTTCGCAATGTTAGTAGACCGCGAAGCAATGGATCGAGAGGCCAGAAGGCTCGCTACCCGGCTACGTGCTGCCAAGCTCAGACATCAAGCCAGCATTGAGGACCTCGACTTTCACACCCCGAGAGGACTGGAGCGTTCGATGATCATGGGCTTTAGCTCATCTCACTGGGTAGATGCACACCAGAACATTCTGGTCACCGGTCCAACTGGAATAGGTAAGAGTTACCTTGGGTGTGCACTTGCCTACGCTGGGATTCGATCTGGCCATAGTGCACTGTACCGGAGGGCACCAGCTCTCTTTGCGGATCTAGCCATCGCCAGAGGTGATGGAAGGTATCTGAAGGTACTACAGAGCCTTTCACGTGCTGAGATACTAGTCATAGACGATTTCGGACTCACACCACTCACAGGGAGCGAACCCTCGGACCTATTGGAAGTGTTAGAGGATCGATCCGAACGCAAGTCGACCATCGTCACCTCACAGCTTCCCGTTGACTCCTGGCACGAGGCACTTGGCGATCCGACACTCTCTGATGCAGTCCTCGATCGTCTCCTGTGTAACGCTCACGTTATCCAGATGAACGGGGCCTCCATGAGGACAAAGAAGTCATGAGTGTTTGAACCGCCCCGGGTTTTACGGAGACCCGGTTATCTGTCAATCAAGTGATTGCCAGACTTCCTCTCGGCATAGTAGAGAGCTTCGTATTCGACTGGCGACATCATTCCAATCGAGGAGTGAAGTCGCCTGTTGTTGAACCAGTCCACCCACTTGCAGGTCTCCCATTCGACAGCGATCTCATCGTCGCAGATTCCAATGGCCCGAATCAACTCCGTCTTGTATAAGCCATTCAAACTCTTAAGCGAGCGCGTTATCATAACTATCACCCGTAGTTCCGACTGAAGGTCGGATGCCAGCGGCCAGAGGAGTCGCTTCAGCAGGCCACAGAGAGATACTCCGACGCCTCGATCGCTGTGATGAATGAGATCCTCGGTATCTGGCCTTGCCGCCATAGCCATTGCTAGCGCGTCGGTAGCTAGGTCACTCTTTAGGGAGTTGGCTACCTTCTGCCCGACGATCATCCTAGAGAAGACATCGATGATGGGGGCCACATAGGCCCACCCAGCTCTTGTCTTGACATATGTGATGTCGGCACACCCAACTAGTTCAAGGGAGCTCATTTGGTTCCCACGATACGAAGTGTCGCTTGATAAGGTCCTTGGGCCTCTCTAGTGATTCATCTCCAAATGGTGGTGATAACGATCCCTTTACCCCGAGTGGCACCCTTAATGCCCAGTTCACGCATGAGTCTCTCGACTTCTGCAGCGAGCCACTTCGTTGCCAGCTCTGTTCAGTACCACCCAAAGCTTCTTGGCTCCATAGACGCTGTAGTTGGCCTCGTACGTCTCAGTTATGAGAACTTTGAGCTCTTCGTCTCGGAGGGTTCTATTTGAGGGTTCTCGTCGCTTGTAGTCATAGTACGTAGAGGAGGCGAAGTGCAGTACTGTACAGATCGGCTGGACCTTCCACTTGTCCCTATTCGCGTCGATGAACGCCACTACTTGTTTCGTTTGGTTCCTGGTTGACCGTCCAGCTCGGTCGCGAAGAAAATCGATGCCGCGCATCGGATCTCGTTCGCTCGCTTTAACTCAGCGTTCTCGCGTTCGAGTTGGCGCACCCGCTCCTTGGCCGGTTTAGTCGTGCTGGGTCTAGAGCTGCTCTTGTCGGGTAAGAAGAGCCGTGAGATTGGCAGGGCGATCGTGAGCGCACCGTTGCCTTTTCGACTGGCATCTGGTGTTGCATTAGCCTCCGTCTTGGCAACGTTTATTAACCCGCATGGGATGGAACTACTCGCTTACGATTTTAAGGTCGCCACGTCTGGACAGTTGAGTTCTATTATGGAATGGCAATCGCCGAACTTCCACTCTATTACCATGCTTGCCCTCGTGGTTGGCCCTGTGGCTTTTGTGATGTGGGTGTTGTTATTTGGCCGGTCAAAGTTCGAACTGTTGGACCTAGTCTTCTTGGGAGGCACGTTCTTGGCCACACTTCACGCCATGCGATTTGTACCCATAGAGGGCATAGCATTTTGTGCACTAGCATCTCGCTTGCCTGTTCTTCGTATCGGAGATGCACGCAGATCTTGGACAACCTGGCCAGTCGCTGTTGTGCTCTTGACTGTGGTGCTAAGTCTTCCGCATCCTCCGGCGGGCACACCTAGTGTTTCAGGGATTGCGAGTCAACCAGTCACATCATCAGCGTGGTTGAAACGTCATGTTGGCAGCGAGCGTGTCTTCTCCACCTATATGTGGAACGACTACTTGATCCATCTCGGCATACCGGTGTTTGTGGATGGACGGACAGACCTCTATTTCGGGACGGGCGTGCTGGCAAAGTACATTGCGGTTTCGACTCTCACGACCAATCCAGAGCCGGTGTTCCAACGCTGGAATGTCCAGTGGGTTATGTGGCCACCTAAGTCACCTCTATCAATTTTCTTGCTCCAAAGTCATCAGTGGAGAGTCGTGCACAGAACGGCCAATGCGGTTATCTTCGAAAGACGGACTACTACTGTAGGGGAGGTGCGAGTGCTGGCGCACATGTGCCCGCTTGCCCCATGAACAGCGCATATAATACATGTGAGTTGGTACAATTGAACTTGTTGGAACGATCTCTACACCGAATGAGGTGAGAGCGATGGCTACGGTAGAAGAGAAAATACGCAAGTACGTAGCTTCATCGTCGGATGCCGCATTCCTCACCAGTGAGTTTGTGCGCTTCGGAAGCCGATCCACGGTTGCCCGAGCGCTTCGGAAACTAGTGGAGGACGAAACTCTGTACCGCGCAGGATATGGGGTCTACACGCCGTCTAGGGCTTTTGCCGATGGGCCTTACGCCGGGTACAAGATCCAGAAGTTTGACAACTCTGCCGTTGCGGAGGGCTTCTTAGTCAAGATGGGTGTGGACCCACAGCCAGGGGTGCTGGTTCGAGAGTATAACGAAGGACGATCAACTCAGGTTTCTCCCTACGCAATCATCGATGTGGGTAAGAGCCGCATTCGGCGCAGGCTTTTCAGCGGAGGAGTCAAATATGAGAAGTCTTAGCCAACAACAACTCGCCGGCATAACAGTTCTGCGTAGCCAATCCGACGCCTTACAGTCTCTTCTGCCCGTGATACTTGAGAAAGAAGTTATCGTTAAAGATGTAGTCCTTGAAGTTGCGAAAGTTGGCAGGGATTCCGGCTTCGAGCTGATATTTTCCGGCGGGACCTCATTGTCGCAGGGCTGGGGTTTAATAGAGCGGATATCTGAAGACGTGGATTTCCGTGTGATTGCACCTGAATTCCCATCCAAGAACTCCAAGTCCAAGGCACTGTCACGACTGAAGGCAGAGCTTGGCCATGCTCTACGCGGAGCAGGCTTCGACATCGACGGTGAGATTATCGGCAGAGACAGCAACCGCTAGTTCCGCGCTTCGGTGGTTTATGATTCAGCATTTGCACCAAGACAAACTGCATAACGCCCATTCGTAAAGGTGGAGTTGATGGGTGTGGATCGGCCATTCGGTATCGAGAACCGACAGGTGCAAAACATTCTGGAAAGGTACGAACTAGAGGATCAGCCCAAAGGACAACCGATCCCAATGGTGTCATTGCCTGATATCGTGTCTGATAAGGTAATTTCGTATCTTCGACGCACGGCTGAACACAAGGCCAATCCAGAACTGGCCTATCGGTATGATCCGCGACTTGTAAGGCACCTTTACGAAGTGCACCGCATAGCCGACGCGAATCCGTCTGTAATCGGTGAGGCTGCCCCTATCTTCGTCGAGACGCTCGCTCAAGAAACACAACAATATGGTGGTGAGAGGTTTCCTGTTTTCAAGGACCGTCCGGTGAGTGTTTTGCGAGATGAGCTCGACCTTCTCACAACCGATGCAGAGGCCGACAAAAACTATGCAGTCTTTGTCGATGACCTCGTTTACGGGTCAAAACCATCCTTTGATGAGGTCTCACAAACATTCCGTATGGTGGCCACAAGTTTCTTGGAAGCGGCCGTTACACCCTCACTACCTGAACAACCTCAGCAGATGATCGGTGGTTTGGGACATGGATTCGGACGACGGTTGTAAGGACAGCGCTGAATCGCCCATGAGTCACTCCGTCGAGACGCGATAGGCTGGTGAGTGGAGGTTTACTGCGACTATTCTGGTAGTGATGTTTAGCGAGCAGGTAAGGAGAATCCCACGTGGATCATCGACATTTAGAACACAATGATCTTACGCTAACTGCCATAGACGACATAATTGAGCGCGGAACTCGATCAGCCTGGGCTGAACTTGGAAGGGCTGTGCAAAACGATCCAGTTGTTCGCGCCAAGACACGACGTATCACCAACAATAGGACCACAGCAGACCCGCTTAATCAACGCTTCGCCTTCTGGGGATATTATGTCGACCACATCCAGTGACAACAACCCTCAATGGGATGAGGTGCTATCTTCTGCCGCTCGGTTGCAAACAATTTTGCCCCAGGCGGTACTAGTAGGTGGAACTGCAGCAAGTATCTATGCCCACCATCGGCTATCGACTGACGATGACCACGTTCTAACCGATCTGAAGCAAAATTTCGATGAGATTCTGGCTCAGTTGGAATCAGTGGCAGGATGGACTACTGCAAGAGTAAAGCGCCCTGTGCAAATTCTAGGAAGCCTCGACGGCATTGAGACAGGGATACGCCAACTCATAAGGCAAGAACCACTAGAAACGACCACTGTCGACATTGACACACACCACATAACCGTTCCAACCGAAGCAGAGATTTTGCGAATCAAGGCGGTCTTAATCCTCAAAAGAAATGCCACTCGGGATTATCTGGATACGGCGGCCTTGGTAGACCACTTGGGGCGAAGTCGGACGAGCAAAGCCCTCCAGTGCTTCGATGCGTTGTACCCACAGACAAATGGTGAGTCGGCACTGCAGCAGCTCGAAGTGCAATTAGCAGAACCACTTCCGTTTGATCTCGACGCAACTGAGCTGCCGAAATATAAGAATCTTGATCCCAAATGGCACAAGTGGGAGAGCGTGGTTGACACATGTCACAGATGTGCTATCTGGATTCAAGACGATATCATCATGGGCCAGCACATAGATTGCGGCTCACCTGTGATACCGCCTTCCGTTACTCCCCGTTCTGACATCCCGCGGGCCCAGCAATCCGAGTCCGCATCCAAGGGTAGCAAACCACGAGGCTACGGAAGATAGCGAGTTTTGGACGGGATTCCGGCTTCGAGTTGACCAAACGGGAGCGCAAGCTATCAAGTGCCATATTTGCAGATGATTCCATAACTGTAAGTATGGCTTTCTATATTTACAGTTGAAGCCCTATGGCCTATCGGCTGGCAGCGACAGCAGCGTCACGGTCGACTAGCTGCATAGCTTCGCTTGCTCATTTCGCGCTGGAGATGCTGACGTGTGTGTTCAGCCAGGATTTCCAGGTCGGGGTTTCGATGCTTGGCCGATGCCGCCTCACGCACCCACAGGGGCAGTCGCTCTAGCGTGGTGCAGCCGGTCCACATTCTCCCGGCCAGTCGTAAGCCCTTAGCGTGCTCTAGCCCGAGCACGGGGCGCACCGCCGGGTTTGAGCGCACATGGGCCAAACACGCTTGGGCGAAGATCTGGCGCAGCGGTTCCGGCCACTTGTCCGGTGGCACTTGTTGTTCCCACAAGTCTGCCATGGCGTGTATGGTTTGGTCCCTGTTGGAGATATTGTCCACCCTTACAGTATGCCAAAGCTGGGCAGGGGATTTGGTATATGCGTGGTCTCGAGTTGCCGTCGAGTACAAGGAGTCGCGGTAGGGACCGCACTTACGGGTGGGCCCTCGCACAGACCCCAGCGTGCGGGCCTACCGCACTGGGTTCCTGCCTCGGGTCCGACGTCGAGACTCGGGCTGGGGAGAGATGCAATCAACACTCCTCCAGTCCCCGGCACCCGCCCGGCGTGACCGGTCTGGCGGCAATGCCACGCTCGATTCGGCAGAGTGTCCGGTGCGTGTACTGCCAGCCAGTTTCCCCTCGGCTCACCTCCTTCCCCCCCCCCGCCTCCGCAGCTGAAGCCTTGTTCGACCGGTTCGTCAGTACTACGAGGTGATACGACTTCCCATGTCCGTGCATCCATAGCATTCCCTGGGCGGCACGCCCCCGATCAACGGGACGCGCGAACATGAGAACTCCCGGTTCTCGCGCATTGAGGTTCCGTACATGCACAGGGTCTCTGACCGCGCGGGGTCCCCTGACGGCTCACGATAGCACCATCAGAGATGTGGCCTTCCGCTTGTTCCGACAGCGTCGGCACCCCGAGGAACTTGATTTCGCGGCTCAATGGCTGGCCTGCACGTACCCCTATCCGACGCTTCGCCACGTCCTTGCGGGTCGTCGACGCACGGCTCACGGTCATCGTGGGTCGCTACTCCTTCGGTGTAAGGCTCTTCTATCCTCACCTCAATGCCAGTTTATCCCGGCGCTTTCCGAAACACCAGCGGCAGAGTTTCAAGGGGCGAGCGACAAGTCGCTTAGTGCATACATATCCCCCATGGCAGGTCAAACTTTTCAACATTGCAGATGCATGAAAGACGTGTCACCGCTCCGCCATAATGCCTAGTAGTCTCAAACTTTAGAAAATTCTTCGTAATGACAACACCGTTTCGCGACATTGTGCTAGGTTGTTGAGTAACAGCAGACGATACATCTGGTGATAACCTAGAAGGGGGTAAGCAAATGAAGGTACGAAATGTCATCCGGGGCGGAGCTGTAGTAGCGGCTAGCGCTGCACTTGTGAGTGTTGGTGGAGGTATGGGACTGACGGCGGCTCATTCTTCATCGCGAAGTTCCTTAGGAATGTCCACCATGAGTTCAAACTTCACAGTACAAGGTCAAGTCGGCGCTGGTAGCACGTCCACCGAATTACCCAACTACATAAGGTGATCGCAGCTGAGAAAGCTGGACAGCTCACACCCCAGCAAGCCTTTAACATACCGGTGAGCGTAGTTGTGACAGGATCTCAGGTTGTGAGTGGCACCGATCCCGTAATGCATGGATCTGCCGACCTTAATGACATATTTGGTGTAACCGTTGCGCGATTGTCTGTCTATCAAGGATTTAGCGATAATGGTAGTGTTATCACCAACCTGGCTCCAGTGAACTATGACGGCACCTATGCCTTCCCTGGTTGGAGCGTAAGCAATATTTCGACCTCCACTAGTGCTCGCGTAGTGGGAGCTTCGTCTGCCCAGACAACAACCGATGCTGTGTTTAACCTCGGATATGAGATTAGCTTGGAGACGGTCAATGCGTCCTTGACTTTCCACTTCAACGGTAATGGCTCCTGGTGGTTTAGTACTTCTGGAAACATATCGTGAGGTACCTGGCGTCAGGTCGGGAACCATACGCAGAAAGGTCTGATTCAACATGAACACAAGACTTGATCGCTGGATACCGTTTATCTTGCTCATTGGGGGAGTGATTGTCCCTGTGGTTGGTTGGTTGGTTGGAGTGTACTTGTTGTTTAGGTCGAATGTATGGACTACCAAACAGAAGGTCATAGCAGCTCTCGTGTTGCCGTTCGGACTTCTTCCAGCCTTCTTAGTGTTTTTGACTCCTGTGAAAGTAGTCGCAAGCAACAGTACTGCCGCAGCCGCCGGGCCAAACTACGGGCTGATTGTGGTGTGGATTGCACTGATTGTGGCACCAGTTCTAAATTATCGAAGTTTGAAGAGGAGCCTGCTATCGAACTCGGTAAATCGTTAAAGAACTGGAGCAACGAGGGCAAGTCGGGACGGCTGCGCAAATTACATCGAAATTACCACGCTATAATGAGGGTTGTCCAGCCCGGATGGTTGGGAGCTTTGCCCCGATTGACGTGGCCTCCAATTCGTGTCACAGAAAATGTCACGGAATTTCGAACAACCATGAATGCTCCAGACAACTCCTGAACACGATACCTACTCCTAGGAGCGTGGGTCAGTATCCCAACCTGAACCCCAGATAAGTAGCCCATTGTCGGGTGAGAATTGGGGTCATGAGAGCTGGCGCAAGGGGTGGTTGTGTGGTAAAATAGTAGCTATGAGCTGCGATGATGTCACTGTGGAACTTGTTGGTGTGACTAAGTCATCTAAGGGCTCAAAGACCAAGGCTCCCATCGGTAGTGCCAAGACCTTTCGTTCCTATGACCAGGGTCAGATGTTCCTCATGCCTCCCTCCCTTGATGACTGGCTTCCCAAAGATCACACAGCACGCTTTATCTCCGAGGTGGTAGATGAGCTCTTAGATCTTTCAGTTATCTATGCCTTCTATGTCGAGGCCTCTGGTGGGCCACCGTATGACCCGACAATGATGTTGAAGCTTCTCCTGTATGCCTACTCAACCGGGGTTACCTCCTCTCGGGAGATGGAGAAGAGATGCCACATCGATATAGCCTTTCGTTGGCTTAGTGCCAACACTACTCCTGACTATCGTTCACTGGCTCGGTTCCATCGCCGTCACGAGAAGGCCCTTGGTGATCTGTTTAACCAGGTACTGGTTCTCTGCTCCGAGGCAGGACTGGTCAAGCTTGGCAGGGTTGCTCTCGATGGAACCAAACTAAGAGCCTCGGCGTCTAGACGTAAGTCCATGAGCTATTCGCGCCTTGGACCACGGATCGCAGAGCTCGAAGCGCAAGTAGCCACAATCTTGGCCGAAGCTGAGGCAACAGATCTGGCAGAAGACGAAGCCTTTGGGGTTGACAAGCGAGGTGATGAGATCCCTGAGGAGCTTCGTCGTCGTGAGACCCGTATAGCCAAGATGCGTCAAGCC
>NZ_JXUW01000052.1 GCF_000949255.1 Ferrimicrobium acidiphilum DSM 19497
AGAACCATTTGGTCCCTGTGAGCCAGCACGGCCAACCAATGTCACCGGACATCAGCAGAAAGCAGTGCCTGTGTTGAGCACACCAGGTACGTCAACTCTCAAGGTCTCTGAGGGCGACCGGTTCGTCACAATGTGGACACATCCCGCCGGGTCCAATCCGAGCGCAGAACAGATTGCAATCCGGACATCTGCGAATACCGAGGTAACGGCTCTCACAGCGTGGACACTCATACACGATCTCAATGCGTCGGGCACTGGGCTCAGAGCTGGGAGTACCCGAACTCTGGCGAGCCCGATAGGCCGCCTGGCGACAGCTATTTGAGTGAAACTTGCCTCGGCCAGAGGATTCGAAGGGAAGGCCACACCATGCACAGGCGATAACACTCATATCGTAACGCTATCGTAACGCACGGGGTTTGTCGGTCCCGACCTCGCGGAGTGTTCCAGTGGTTCAGGTTGCATTGGTAGTCGACCTCAATCGGTAGGACTCTATACCTGTCTCGATGATCTTGGATCGGTAGGTGATACGGTCCACCACAGCTGCTGCCAAACGAGCATCGGTGAAGATACTGGCCCACTCCCCAAAGGGTAGATTCGTAGCTACCATGAGCGAGGAGGACTCCTCTCGATCGGTGATCACCTGAAAGAGAAGCTCTGCTCCGCGACGATCTAGATGGAGGTAACCGAGCTCATCGATTGCCAATACGTCATAACGGGCGTAGCGTTCAAGCAGTCGGCTCAGCCTCCTCTCGTCTTCTGCCTCAGCTAACTCGTTGACCAGGGCACTCGCATTGACGTAGCGCACCCGTCTCCCTATACCCGCAAGGGCGATAAGGGTTCCAATAAGGAGATGGGTCTTTCCTGTTCCTGGTCCACCGATAAGTACGACAGAGGTAGCACTCTCTACGAAGTCGCCACGCGCAAGCCAAGCAAGGGTGTCTTGGCTCATCGTCGAGGAGCCGAGGTCGAACTGCGCCAAGAGCTTGGTGCGGGGAACCTTTGCCTCAGCCAAGAGACGAGCCGATCGTCTGGTCTCACGGAGCGATATCTCAACGCTTAACAGCTCTCCAAGCAGGTGAGCATGACTCCAGTTCTCGCGCCTAGCGGCCTCGAGGTATTCAACATAGTGGGCCCGAATGCCTGGTAGGCGGAGTTCGATTGCTCCCTGGTCGATGAGGACGAGATCTTGGGTATCGGTCATGGACGGGCCTCAAGCAGTGCCCCATAGCGGGCAAGATCGACCGTTGGTGCGACAACCTCTGGGACATCGTCTAAAGGCATAGGGGTTGACTCAAGCGAGGACCGTGCCGCAATCTCGACGAAGTCAGCCTTGAACGTATGCATGACAAGGGCTCGGCTGAGCCCAGCCGCGATAGCCGCTTTGGACAGTCTCCTCGCAAGTAAGAGCACGCCAACCATTTCGGAGATACCCTTGCTCTCTCCATAGAGCCGGGTAGCCCCAGCGAGGAACTCCTCGTGGTCCCTACTGAACGCTCCGCTCTTCTTTGCCTGGTCAAGGGGTACCGACCGAGGGAACGCTCCAGGCTTTCTGGTGAAGGCCTCAAGGTAATGATCCAGTACGAGAATAGAGTCTCCTCGATGAGTGAGACGTCCATGTGTCGCCACCTGCTTGTCTCGATAGGAGATGCTCACCTCATTAGCCGAGAGGGCTATCTGGACGCTTCTGCCAATGAGCGAGACCGGAACCGAGTAGAACGCCTGTCTCACACATACTCTGGACTTGGCATCGACCTTGGCAAAGAGGATCTTTGCTGAGCCAAAGGACTCTGCCATGAGTGGTTTTAGAGCCTTACGCTCCTCTAGGAACGCCGCCTCAACCGTCTCTTTGCGATAGGCGACATGTCTGCTGGCATCATCGGCGTCTACGCGCTGGTGGAGCTTGTCGTTGATCTCAGCCAAGGTTGCGCCCTTTGGCATGGGAACCATGTAGCGGCGCCTGGCCCGCTTAACCTCACCCTCAATGCCTCCCTTCTCATGGGCACCCTTGATGCCTGGGGTGCAATAGGAGGCGCCAAAGCGGGACTTCGGATTTAAGTGGGGAAATTAGTCGGGTATAGCCACGCACTAGGGGTGAGTTTGGGAGGGTCACAGGGGCTCTGCCAGAATGGGATTAGTAACAACTCATCACTGGAGGGCCCCTGTGGAACAAAATCCTATCCGCATTGCAGAGATCTTGCTCGGTCTAAAGGACGTCAATTTGATTGGTGTCGAGGATCTGGGTGACGAAGATTCAAAGACACCCCTTCGGGTCCATATCGAGTGTCTGGGTGAGCGGCCCAAAATGCCCAGTCTGTAATGGGATGAGTTATTCCAAGGGAGGCTCACTAGTAGAGCTGATTGATCTACAAAGCTTTGGCCGTCCCGTAAGGCTCATCTGGCACAAACGCAGGTGGGAGTGTAAGGATGAGAACTGTTCTTCTGCGTCATGGAGTGATGTGGACACTAGGATCGCAGCCCCAAGGCTAAAACTCACCGATAGGGCAGCTAGATTCGCAACCCGAGTGGTTGGTAGAGACGGACGATCGGTGTCATCGGTAGCCAGAGAGCTTGATTGTGACTGGCACACAATCAATGATGCTGTGATTGCCTATGGGACTCCCCTCGTTGAGGATCCAAATCGCTTTGACAAGGTTCGTGCACTTGGATTAGATGAGACCCTGTTCTATCGCGAGGGTCGCTATCGGACCCAGAAGTGGTCTACTTCAATCGTGGACGTTATGAGCGCAACCCTTCTTGATGTAGTTCCTGGTAAAGGAGGAGCGGAGCCAAAGAAGTGGATAGCTAGTCAGCCCAGGGAGTGGCGTGATGATATCAAGTGGGGAACCCTTGATCTGGCTGGTTCCTATAGGGCGGTATTTAAAGAGGCTCTATTGACATTCATGTGGATAGATTTGGCCTGGATCTGATCCATAGCCCCAGTTCAGTGGGGGTATTTGAGGCTGAAGTAGCCACATAAGAAACGCGCACGGTTTCTGAGCTCTAAATTTGGTGTTAGCAACCCATCAAAAAGGGAGTTCAGAACCGTGCGCGCTACCTCTCTAGTTAAGCAGATGCTGGGCCTTCGCAGTGTCACCGTCATCGAGGTTTTAGTTCGTCCACACGAACTGCTGGTAAAGCTCAGGCTTACCCGATCGCGGTTGGTATGCCCTAAGTGCTCCTATACGACCCGGTCCTGTTATGACACGAGAACGCTCGACTCCCGATGGAGACACCTCGACATCGGGATTCACCAGACGTGGCTCTCGTGCCAGCTGAGACGACTCCGGTGTCCAACCCACGGGGTGATCACTGAGGGAGTACCATTTGCCCGACCAGTTGGGGAGTCGCGGTTTACGAGGGACTTCGAGCACTTGGTAGCTTGGGCATGCGCCAAGATGGATAAGACCACGGTGACAAAACTGCTCAGAGTCGCCTGGCGTACGGTAGGAACGATCTGTGAACGAGTCGTCACGCCAAGAGCTCGATCCCAACCGTCTTGATGACCTCTTCATTCTCGGGGTTGACGAGATCAGTTATCGCAAACACCACAACTACTTAACGCTTGTCACCAATCACGAGACGGGCAAGATCGTCTACGGGGCAGAGGGGAAAAGTGCCAAGAGCCTAGATGAATTCTTCGATGACCTGGGTGAAGAACGGATTGCCAAGATCAAAGCAGCCACCATGGATCTCGGTCCAGCCTTTGCCAAGGCCTTCCGCGAGAAGGCACCTAACGCCCAAATCTGTCTCGATCCATTTCATGTGGTTAAGGTGCGCCATGAGGCGCCATGTATTCCTGCGGTGATGAAAGGACACCGCCTCTTGGGATGTCGCAGCATCCCAGCGAAGCTGAGGGCAGCCTAACCGAGGAGGTGCTCGGGAGGGCAGGAAGCAGCCCTGACAACGACGGGACGAACTGGTACTACCAGACGGTTCGGGTCCGGCTAGCAAGACAGAGAGGTGTAACGAGAGTGAACCAGTGGTTGAACCCGCTTAAGCGTGGAACCGACTCCAAATCTGGTAGATATGGGTCGGGCAGTGGTGCGTATCCTTCCTATGTACTAGGAGGGACAACTCGTGCAATGGCTATTGATGTCAGTGTAAGAGGTCATGGTGAAGGCCTGCGGCGTAACCATGACGAGGCCGCAGCGGAAGAGCTGGGCACCCATCCTGTCAAAGGAAACATGGTGAACATGGGAACCATCCCGAGGTCGCCCTCGCTCTCGCACATCCAGTGCGAAGACGGGCAGGCCCACCGTCGGCTGATGGCCTCGGGATGGGGCGGAGGATTCGTAGTAGTCAGAGGACGGGAAAGCCGTCTACAAGGCGAAGGAATCCAGCGAACCCGTAGTAGAAGTACTGCAATGCCAGGAGGTCGCCGGTGAATACCGACGCATGTTGGCCAACGCTCGATGAAGCCAAGGTCACAGTACTGGGAATGCAGACCAAGCTACACCAATGGGCGACCGATGCCCCTAATCGTCGGTTCTGCGACCTGTATAACCTCGTCTACGACCCCGCCTTCTTGATGGTGGCGTGGGATCGAATACGGAGGAATCGAGGAGCACGTTCGGCCGGAGTGGATTACGTGAGACCAAGCGACATCCCCCGAGATGAGGTATCCATCCTGTTTCAGCTTCGAGATGATCTCAAAGCCGGCAGGTTCGTACCTCTACCCGTGCGGGAAAGGATGATACCGAAAGCGTCGGGGAAACTCCGCCGCCTAGGCATTCCAACTGCTCGGGACCGAATCGTGCAAGCCAGCCTAAAACTGGTCCTTGAGCCGATCTTCGAGGCGGACTTTAAGCCTGCAAGCTATGGGTTCCGTCCTCGTCGCCGACCACACGATGCAATCGCCGAGATTCACATGTTCGCTAGTCAGGGATATACCTGGGTATTAGAAGGTGACATCACGGCGTGCTTTGACGAGATTGACCACTCGGCCCTAATGGATCGAGTACGCCATCGAATTGGAGATAAACGCGTCTTGGGGGCGGTGAAGGCACTCTTGCATAGCGGCATCCTCTCTGAGGATGGCCTAACAAGAGAGACCAAGAGCGGCACGCCTCAGGGTGGGTTATTAGAAGCTTCGCATAAGCCGCCTTATGTGAAGTAGACGATTATGCGAAGTTGACGGACATACTCCCATGTCAAGGTGTATCCATGGGCGCAGTAGCTTCGCATAACGCCGCTGTGGGTCAAAATGGAGTGGAGGATCTTCGCGATCCCGCTAACCCATTGAGGAGGCAATCACTTCATGTCTGAATCATTTTCCCAATTGACCACTGCCTTGGAGCAGGAGCTACATCGGCTGCACTACACCGAGGGGACGATCAGTTACTATCGGCGCATGTGGAGCCGTATTGCTGCGTTTCTGGAGGCCGAGCACGTCCCAGACTTCACGGAGGAGTTAGGTCTGGGGTTCTTAGACCAACAATATGACTTCTTGGCTCGTCAGGAGGCCGGAACCTTGACGCAAAGCATGATCACCGCACTCCGGGTAGTCCGCATGCTCGGTGACTTCCAGCAACACCACAGCATTCTCCGCCGTTATTACAAGCATCGGCAATTGCTTTCGAGCGACGAATTCATCGAGACGCTGGACGCCTACGCTCGCGCATGTCAAGCACGCGAGTATTCGCAAGTCACCCAGGCACACTATGAGAAGAGTGCGGAGAAGTTCTTCAGCTTTCTCGAATCCCAGGTAGTGACCCACACCACCCAGATAACCCCACCGCTCATCGACCGCTACGCTCAGACCTGGCTGGGCTATAGCGCCAAGACCGTGGAGCTCGAACTCACCGCCTTACGGTCCGTGTTGCGGTTCCTCTATGCGCAAGGAAGGAGCGATCGTGACCTCTCTCTGGTAGTGCCTGCGGTTCCTTCCCGCAGGCATACGCGCATTCCCTCGGTGTGGTCTTCGGAGCATGTGAGCCAATTATTGGCGGTGGTCGATCGCGGGAATCCCGGCGGCAAGCGCGACTATGCGATGATTCTCCTCGTAGTCCGCTTAGGTCTGCGAAGCATGGACGTCAAGCATTTGCAACTGTCTCACCTTCACTGGGATACGAACCGGATTGAGTTTGTCTCGTCGAAAACCGGACGGACCTTAAGTCTGCCCCTGCTCCCTGACGTAGGGTGGGCGATTATTGACTACCTGCAAAACGGCCGACCTGCAGTGAGTTCACCGTATGTCTTTCTACGGCATCTGGCACCGCTTGAGCCGTTCTCGGACAGTGATCATCTCTACCAAGTGATTGAAAAGTATATGAAACAGGCCCATCTACCGCTGTCGCCTCACAAGAAGCGCGGCATGCATTCGCTACGCCATACCTTGGCCAGCGTCCTCTTGGAACAAAACACCCCGCTGACGGTCATCTCCGATATTCTCGGCCACTCGGATACCGACACCACTGCGGTGTATCTCAAAGTCGATATCAATCGGCTCCGTGAATGCGCCCTCAACCTAGAAGAGGTGCTACCGTCATGACCAGCTACACCTACTGCAGCGCCCTACAGGACCACATCGAAGGGGTGATCCGCCAAAAGCGGGCTCTCGGCTTTAGCTATGATACCGAAGCGCACATCCTCATGAAGTTTGATCGCTTCTGCATAGCGCAGGGATGCGCGAAGCCGCAACTCGACAAGACCCTGGTCGAGGCTTGGAACGCAAAGCGCCCCAATGAATCCCCTACCACACGGATGGGGCGGATAAGTGCCCTCCGTCAGTTGGCGCTCTATATGGTGCGAATGGATCTCCCGGCGTATGTCACTCCAACTCATCACCACCCGAAGGTACCTCGCTATATTCCTTATATCTTCACTGCTGCGGAGCTGGGTGCGCTATTTGCCCAAATTGATTCCTGCACCTATTGTTGTGAGGTCCCTTACCGCCAATGGGTGATGCCCCTGCTCTTTCGTCTCTTATACGGCTGCGGCCTTCGCCTCAGTGAAGCGTTGTGTTTGCACCTCGCAGATGTCGATCTCAAGACGGGGGTATTGACAATTCACGATGCCAAGTTTCACAAAGATCGGCTGGTACCGATTACCGAGGAACTGCAACAGCGCTTCAGAGACTATGCGCAACTGGTGCATCGGAGCTCAGACCCCGAGGCGTTGTTCTTTGTCGGGAGACCCGGTCATCCCCTGAGCGGCGGCAACGTCTACAAGAACTTTCGCCGGTTCCTATGGCAAGCCGGGATCTCTCATGGAGGTTGGGGTAAGGGGCCTCGTGTCCATGATTTTCGCCATACCTTTGCCGTGCATTGCTTAGCTCGATGGGTCCGCGAAGGCAAGGACCTCGCCGTCTACCTGCCCATCTTGAAGACCTATCTCGGTCACTACTCCTTTGGTGACACCGCCTACTATCTGCGCTTGACTGCCGAACTATATCCCTACATCACGGCCCAGATGGAACAGACCTTTGGGTATATCTTCCCGAAAGTAGAAGGTGCCCCAAATGAAGCCGACTGATTTCGCCCGGGCATTATCCACCTATTTATCCCTCTACCTGCCAGGACAGCGCAATGTCAGCCCTAACACGATTCAGTCCTATCGGGACACCTTCAAGCTATTACTGACTTACTGCCGGGGTGTGCGACAGCTGGCCATCGAGCATCTCACCCTCGGCGATTTGGACGACCAGTTGGTTATCGGGTTCCTCACCTGGCTGGAAGAGGAACGACACAACACCAAGTCCACACGCAACCAACGCCTCGCCTGTCTCCATGCGTTCTACCGGTACTTACAGATTGAAGATCCTGCGGAACTCTTGGGGTACCAAAAGATCCTGGCCATTCCGATGAAGAAGACACCGCTACCACTCGTGAATCATCTCAGCGTCGATACTCTGGGGTTAATTTTGGCCCAGCCTGACCGCAGAACGCGCCAAGGACGACGTGATGCAACGTTGCTCGCGGTGCTCTATGATTCCGGTGCCCGCGTCCAAGAACTAGTCGACCTACGTGTCCGGGATGTGCGATTGGATCCCCCGCCGATCCTGTCGCTGACAGGCAAGGGTAGGAAAACCCGTCAAGTGCCGTTGATGTCACCCACGGCAGCCCTATTGAAGCAATACCTCGACGAATGTCACCTCGGCCCCAACGGAACCCAGGATGATCCGCTTTTTGCCAATCGCCAGCGTCATAAGTTGACGTCCAAAGGGGTCGCTTACATCCTTAACAAGTATGCCGCTTGCGCTCGGGCTGTTTCGCCAATCGTTCCAGAAAACGTAACGCCCCATGTTTTTCGACATACCAAGGCTATGCATTTACTCCAAGCTGGAGTGAACTTGATCTACATCCGCGACCTCTTGGGGCATGTCGATATCGCCACCACCGAAATCTATGCCCGGGCCGATACCGAGTTGAAGCGTCATGCCCTCGAAAAGGCTTATACGAACTTGATCTCGCCGGATTTGCCTACGTGGACGGAGGATGCGGACCTTCTCACCTGGTTGACGCGTCTCTAACGGACCGATACTCGATTATGCGAAGCTACTGCGCCCATGGATACACCTTGACATGGGAGTATGTCCGTCAACTTCGCATAATCGTCTACTTCACATAAGGCGGCTTATGCGAAGCTTCTAATAACCCACCCTGAGGCGTGCCGCTCTTGGTCTCTCTTGTTAGGCCATCCTCAGAGAGGATGCCGCTATGCAAGAGTGCCTTCACCGCCCCCAAGACGCGTTTATCTCCAATTCGATGGCGTACTCGATCCATTAGGGCCGAGTGGTCAATCTCGTCAAAGCACGCCGTGATGTCACCTTCTAATACCCAGGTATATCCCTGACTAGCGAACATGTGAATCTCGGCGATTGCATCGTGTGGTCGGCGACGAGGACGGAACCCATAGCTTGCAGGCTTAAAGTCCGCCTCGAAGATCGGCTCAAGGACCAGTTTTAGGCTGGCTTGCACGATTCGGTCCCGAGCAGTTGGAATGCCTAGGCGGCGGAGTTTCCCCGACGCTTTCGGTATCATCCTTTCCCGCACGGGTAGAGGTACGAACCTGCCGGCTTTGAGATCATCTCGAAGCTGAAACAGGATGGATACCTCATCTCGGGGGATGTCGCTTGGTCTCACGTAATCCACTCCGGCCGAACGTGCTCCTCGATTCCTCCGTATTCGATCCCACGCCACCATCAAGAAGGCGGGGTCGTAGACGAGGTTATACAGGTCGCAGAACCGACGATTAGGGGCATCGGTCGCCCATTGGTGTAGCTTGGTCTGCATTCCCAGTACTGTGACCTTGGCTTCATCGAGCGTTGGCCAACATGCGTCGGTATTCACCGGCGACCTCCTGGCATTGCAGTACTTCTACTACGGGTTCGCTGGATTCCTTCGCCTTGTAGACGGCTTTCCCGTCCTCTGACTACTACGAATCCTCCGCCCCATCCCGAGGCCATCAGCCGACGGTGGGCCTGCCCGTCTTCGCACTGGATGTGCGAGAGCGAGGGCGACCTCGGGATGGTTCCCATGTTCACCATGTTTCCTTTGACAGGATGGGTGCCCAGCTCTTCCGCTGCGGCCTCGTCATGGTTACGCCGCA
>NZ_JXUW01000053.1 GCF_000949255.1 Ferrimicrobium acidiphilum DSM 19497
CTAGTGTCCCTAGCCATAAATTTGCTCTAATTCAGGAATTTTCAATATTTTGTCTCCGTTGACCCCATTGTACATCTACTCTTTTGGAGGAAGAGGCAATGACAATGGCCAAGCAGATATCGAGAGCAACACAGGCAGCGAGAGATTCCGAAGGGACCAAGAAGCGTACTGGACGCAAACCAACGTATGTCGTCACCCTGAGCGATGAGGATAAAGAGTTCCTCACTTCCTTTATCGCCAAACGTAATGCACCAGCAGCTCAGGTGACGCGAGCAAAGATCGCCCTCTTGGCCAACGAACACGTCAGGCTTTGCGATATCGCCGATGAACTGGATATCTCTACCTTCACGGTGCAAAAGTGGATCAAGAGATTCGCCCTCTATGGGGTAGGGACACTCGCCGATACACCACGACCTGGGACCCCAAGGACCCATGGGGATGACAAGATCACCGAGATCATCAGACTCACTACGATGACCGAGCCACCGGATTCATCAACCCATTGGTCCACCAACACCATGGCAGCCGTGGCTGGCGTCTCTCCCTCCACGGTGGGGAGGATATGGCGAACCTTTGGCCTAAAGCCTCACATGGTTGAGAGCTTCACGGTGTCGAATGATCCAGAGTTCACCGAAAAGGTCAGAGACGTTGCTGGGATCTACTTGAACCCTCCAGAGGCGGCCATCGTCCTCTGTGTTGATGAGAAGACCCAAGTACAGGCCCTTGATCGCACCCAACCCATACGTCCGATGGTGCCAGGGGTTCCCCTGCGTCAAACGACTGAGTACAAGCGCAACGGTATCAGTAATCTCTATGCCGCCCTCAACGTAGCCTCTGGCAAGGTCATCACCAAGATGACCGTTGCCCATAGGGCCATAGAGTTCATCGAATTCCTAGAGATCATCGACAAGAACGTACCCAAGGAGCTGGGCGTTCATGTCGTCCTTGACAACTACGCAGCCCATAAGACCGAATCGGTCCGCATGTGGCTCCTCGCCCACCCGAGATTTCAGTTCCACTTCACGCCGACGTACTCGTCCTGGATGAACCAGGTAGAAAGATGGTTCTCAGCCCTCACCACCAAGTACCTACAGCGCAGTGTTCATCACAGTGTAACCGAACTCAATGAAGGAATTACCGAGTGGGCCGAGGCCTGGAACAAGAACCCCAAGCCCTTCATCTGGACCAAGAGCGCCGACGAAATCTTCGCTTCTATGCAGAAATATCTGGGTCCTAGTGTTTCTGAGCAAACTTCAGACTAGGGACACTAGTGTCCCACTCCAAAGTTGGCTCTTGAGCTCTTAAATAAAGGTCATGAGTTTGCATCAGCGCAGCTCAGAGTCGGTATTGTGTTCAGCAGTGGTCGAGAACATTCATGGTTGTTCAGAATTCCGTGACATTTTCTGTGACACAAATTGGTAGCCAAGTAGATCGCAGCAATGCTCTCAACTACATCCGGACTGGAGAACACCTGTTGCTCCCCAGCGTCAAGATGGCCCGGCATACGTATAGCGTCCACCATAACTGGTCGCTTCTGAAGTCGAATCGGTTTTCACTTCCCGTGTCTATTATGGTCTGCCCTCTCACATTAAAGGTGGACCGGGCTCAAGGGGCCGTCCAGATCGAGGGCCGGGTCAAAGACACCTCCAGCTTCGTGAAGAAGCTGATGCGCAAGGACTATGCGTCGCCTTGGGCCGAAATGCGCGACAAGGCGGGCGTTCGTGTCACGACGGTCTACGCAGCTGATGTCGCTATCGTAGCTATCGCTATCGCTAACGAGTTCGAGGTCCTGTACCGTGAGGACAAGCGTGAGCAGTTGGCTCCCGATCACTTCGACTACCTCGGTCTTCACTTCGAGATCGCGGTACCCATCGGTGATGGCTTGTCGAAGGACGACCGTGTCTGCGAGGTCCAAGTCCGTACCGAGACGGAGACTGCCTGGGCGAATGCTTCCCACGACCTCCTCTACAAGGCACCCGTCGAACCCGGTCCCGAGATTAAGCGCGGACTTCACCGGCTGCTGGCCCTGGTGGAGCTCTTCGACTTGGAGGTCACCAGAACTCGAGAGGCAATCATGTCACACACGACTTATAAGGAAGGACGGCTTTTGCTGGGTCTGGAGCAGGCATTTCTAGACCTCGTGGCGCATCGGTCGGATCCGGAACTCTCGCGTCACGTGATCGACGCTCTGCGACCGGTCATACCGTCGCTCGACTGGGACGAGTACAGGAGATTGCTTGATCCATTCATTACCGACAATCGCACCAAGCTGGTACGAATATGTGCCGACTATCTCGCGGACGACCGCAATCCGCTCGTCTCCCAGCCAGAGAGTCTGCTCGTCTTCGAGCGTATAGAACATGACCGCTTTCGGCTGGCCGAGCGGTGAGCGCAGGTCCTGCCGACAGGAATGCTCACCCAGATGGCGGACATGTGGGATAATCCCGTAGAAGTCGATGAATAGTTCAAGCGATGCAGGTGTGGGGTGAGCAAGGATTGGCCAGACTTCGCGGCAAAGGAAGAGCATTGCTTCCTGCCATAACCTACGCCACTCGTTCGGGAGCGTGCCGTTCTCGGTTCGACACACCTAGGCTTGGCCCTGGCAGGCACTCTGAAACCTACCGATACGTTGACAAAGATGTGGGGAGATGTAACGAAAAGTGACCAAGTCAAGACCATTAGTCTCAGGTTTGATAGTGGCAGCCATCATCCTTTCGGGATGTAACCAATCAACGAAGACTCAGACAAGCCATTCAACGAAGACTCAGACAAAGAGCAACCACTCTGCGGCTGTCGCGCCAAAGAGTTCATCGACCCCGTCGAAGCCGATAATCGAGTCCGTAACCGCGAGCATTCACGGACAGCCATATGGTAAGGGGCTTCACGCCGTTCGTTTTGTCTCATCTAGCACCGGATATATGGCCGGCAACGGCATCATCTTGAAAACCACAGACGGCGGACAGATCTTCACTACAGCAGCGCATACGAGCGTGAACCTTACGGGGGGGCTGTCAGTTGCAAGAACTGCATCGGCAACCGTAGCCGCCTGGGGCAGCCACAGCATCCTGGTTAGCCACAACAGTGGATCGAACTGGTCAACATCCACACTTCCACACACTGTTCAACAGGTCGACTTTGCTACCTCTTCGATAGGATTTGCCATAACCGGTCATACATGGGGCGCGGCTGGATACCCAGCCTGGGTACTGTGGCGCACAACGGATGGAGGCGCCCACTGGATCCAAGTTCCAACGTCAAGTCCACCGGCATCAATCTCCTTTGGTGCTGCGAGTGTAGGTTGGATGAGCACTGCGAACGGTGACATCTTTCGGACAGTGGATTCAGGCCAGACTTGGAGCCGCGTGACGCAGATTCCGGTCAGCAACGGACCTGGAGCAAGGCCTCCTTCTCTTCATGCGGCCTCAGCACAAATATGCTGGGCGCTTGTAGTTGGTGGTAGTGGGATGAACCAAACGTCTTACTCGGTGTTCCGAACAACCAATGGAACGAACTGGAGTCCAGTACTTGCACTTAGCACCGCTGGTGCGGGGGCTGCTCCTGGTGACCCGGGAAAGGTGCCTCGGGGACCAGGTGCCTCACCGGGACCTATGGCCGTCGTGGGAGGATCGAGTAGTGCCGTGCTAGCGGGTGAGTGCGAGGCATGTGGTCTCGGAACGACATCAGTTAGTTCAACTCAAAACGCCGGGGCCAGCTGGAATAACTTCCCCACCATCCAAAATGGGGGCTTGTCGGGCAGTATGTCCTTTGTCTCTCCGAGCGAAGGGTGGCTGCTCGATAGCTACGGGACTGGCACCGTCTCTCTTCTTCAGACTCTCGACGGAGGGAGTACCTGGAAGGAGGTCTACCCAATGGCGCATCCTCATCCAGTCAATAGCGTGTCATTCGTCAATGCCCAAGTTGGCTACGGAGTCGGTGTACCTGGCGATGCCGGTGCCTTCCTGAAAACCGACAATGGTGGCCGTACCTGGAGCAAGATTGGTGACGTGCCTACTACTGCCACCGGCACCGCTTCACAAATAGTCTTTGTCACCGAACAGCATGGATTTGTAGTGTACAGCCCCATCCCCAATAAGAGCGGGATCTACGAAACCAATGATGGGGGGAAGTCGTGGACATTGTTAAAGAATCCGAATGGGACTAACATGCTCCTAATATTTGCAGGTACCCAGGATGGCGTGGCTTTTGGCCCTACGCAGCACTGGGCCACTACCAACGGCGGCCAAAGCTGGTTCCAAGTGCACCTCAAGTCACCGTGGCTCCCGTGGCTCCCGTGGCTCCCTGCCTCCGACTCCGCAGTGGCTGGGCTGTATCTCGCCGGACTAGCTCGCCTTCCTGTGGCCAAAACACTAACCGACATCGTTCACTCTCAAAACGGTGGACAATATGCCCAGATTAGCTTTGCAGGTTCCCAAGTGGCTTGGTTCCCGAGCCCAAGCCAGGGCGGTGTTCTCCTCACTACAGATGGGGGTGCTAAGTGGAGCAACATCAACATACACGGTATCAGTTACGCTGACTTTGACTTTGTCAACGGAGAGGACGGTTGGGCACAGTCATCGGGGGGTTCTCTGCTGCGGACCACCAGCGGAGGCAAAACGTGGACGTACGCCTCGAACCCGACTCCTTGAGACCTGTGATCACAGGGGGTTGCCGGCGCGTGAGTACCAGCATTATTCGCCTACCCCAGCGTTCGTGGTATCCCCGCATTCTCCCCAGCTCGATAGGTTGTGTGAAACTACAAGGTGGCGTCTACCTCTTGAAGCATTTCAATGACTCCCGAACGCCAAGAAGGGAGTAGGTCTTGCGATGGTGGGGTTCCGGGATGGAGGAGTCCCCACGGGCGATCTTCGCTGGCGACCTTCGAATCAACGGAATGAATGAGATGCTCGATCACTGGTGTGGGGGAACCTCGCGTTCGAGACTACCGAGTTTCATCCGGCTGTCAAAGACCATCCGAACGCAAAAGAGAAGGTATCCTCGCCCCATCAGACTTGGGGTATCCAACGGGAGGGTCGAGGGACTCGATGCATGAGTTCGCTCAATCATTGCCAGTCTCACGGGTTTCACTCCGCCAACGCTATCCTCGTCATGGTGATACTAGCTTGTGGATCGCCTCAAGTGAAGCTACTCTAGGCTGGAACGAGTTTATACGCATAGGTGCCAAGGGAGCTGAAACTGCGACTACTCGCATGAGCTTCATTGTTGAGACCTTGCGATCATTATCGATACCGATCCCGCTTCACGACACCCTATACAAACCATAGAATCTCCTCAAGGGCCAGAGGTAGATCGCCAGGCATTGGTGCTCGTCGAGATCAACGTTGAGGGGAACGGACCGCTCGGCACACACCGGCCCTTTCGGCTCTATTGAACCAATTGGGGCATCAGGCCTACCTGGAGTCCACTGTATGACCGAGGTGGCCATTGACGGCCGAAACCTCGTCTGCTATAGTGCTGGTACAATCATTTCGCGCCCCAACCAACAGGAAGGTTGCGTCTATAATTCTGAGATTTAATCGATTACCTGGCAAAATCATGGCACTTCTCTTGGCTGCCTTCGTTCTCGCATCGTGTGGGAGTTCACCTGCTGCGAGTCCAAACTCGAAGTCGACTACCACGGCAACATATAAGTCAGGTTCAAAGTCCCGAGCACCCGCAGTTACTGAAGTACGTCGCGCCTCCTCCTGCTACCCGTCGTCGCTCCATAGCAACATCGTGAATCAGGGTGCTGCCGGAGGCACCGACACGCTCGTGATTTCGCTGCGGAATGTCAGCCATCGTACGTGCGAACTCGTGGGCTATCCGGACGTACAAATGCTACGAGGATCGCGACACATCCCCATTACTCTTGTTCGGTCAACTAACCCACTTGGATCGGTGAGCAGGTTGAGGGTTACTCCTGTTGTCGTGCCCAGGAACGCCCATGCATTCCTTCTGCTCTCCTACGGAAACGTAAGCGGTACGGGAGGCAACAAGGGTTGTGTGTTCATGAACTCCCTGGAGATTGGCGTACCTGGTCATCGAGGGTGGGTGCCGATTTGGAAAGGGGTGGATGCGCCAATCTGCGACCAGGGCGTCTTCGTTTCGCCGTTCACCGCAAGAGATCCACTGCCGAATACGCGCTGAGGCGTTCTGAATCGTGCGCACGAACGCGACCAGCAAGCGCGCGAGTGTCGCTCCGCAGTCGGATCGGATGACCACGTTCTTGACTACGTAAAGTTCTCACACACTTGGCCTTGGCGAAATGGCGGTGACTCTGACGGGGGCCGAAGGGCCGTCCCAGCAGGGCCACCGCCTCGTCATCAACCCTGGAAGTTGATTCTTTGGGATTCATTTGCTCGATTCAAGGTGAGTTCACACATGAGTTCCCATTCCGACTGGTGTCGATGAACTTTGGTGGTTCGGGTCTCTGGCACTGGTAAGCGCGAACATTGGTCGACCGCAGTTCATGGACCTGACTTCGGCGGAATCGCGTGCATTCAGGATTGCCGTCACCCGTCCGAATGGGGCGGGTAGGGTTTCAAGAGCAGCAATTTATTCGTGAAAGGCCGCGCCGTGTTTGCCCTGATTGTCCGCTTTATCGTGCTCCCCGACCACCTCGAAGCCTTCGACGCGCTGGATTACCACTCCAAAGAGGACCTACAACGGTGGGCAATCGATCGTCGGGTCGACGAGTTGTTCAACAAGCGACCCGAGGAATGGGACAAAACTTTGGTAGAACGACTCAAGATTAGGCCAAATCAACTATCCAGCGACTGGGGGCTGTGCTTGAGGCTTTTGCGCGACGAAATGCAGTTGTCCACGCCGGCAGCCAGGTTGACCAAAAATATCTCACCCGTCTTCCGGATGGCCTAGAAAAACCAAGTCTTGGTACTCCACTCGTATGTGATGAAAAGGATCTCATTAAAATATTGGATCTAATAGGACAACTCGGAACGTCGCTCGCGATTGCTTGGGTGGCCCACTTCCTGCCAGGAAGTCCCAATGTTGCGGAGTTGGCCGTTCAGCCCGTAGTGCGGGCCTTATAGGAAAACCGATGGCAGGATGCCAAGGCTATTGTCGAAATTGCATTCAGAGATTGTGGACCGGATCATAATAATGACGAGCTTCGTATTGGATGCGACTAAGACAACGCATGAAGCCCGTGGCTCTTGCAGAGTGACATTTTTGCGGCCTTTGGATCGGCAACGTGAGGGGAGAAATTGTTGAATACGAAGGTTACACACTCGCCCTTCCTTCCAAGAACGAGAGCATGAGTGCAGAGCGTACCGGAGTTACTTATAGTAGGCTGAACCTTTGCACATGTCCCTTTCTGGTTCACAACGATGCCGATCTCTCCAACTGAGAATACGCCCGAGTTAGGCCCATCAGATGACCTATTCGCAAAGAGCACGACGCCCACCAGAATCAGCAAAAGAAGGACTGCGATCAAGATTTGTGGTTGTAGAAGTCGCTTCGTGTTCATCGATCGTCCTCACTTATCCTAGCGTTAACTGGCCGCAGGTGTCCGATCTCTAGTCGAGTCATGTCTCAGCCGCATCAGTATCCCCATAGTTGGAGCAATAGAGGGTGAAGCTATTGGCAGGGCTTATCGGTCCAGGATAGGCGTCGGTAACTTCGGAATCGTCGTTGTAAGGATCGTGCATATTTATGTACTTATGGCTCCAGTTCCCTACACCGTTCCAGGTGCTTCCCTGTTCCGCGTTGGCATCGCTGAAGGTCGTGTTGGTTAAGTCGGCTAGCGGCGGATGGTTGCCTCCCACTTGGGTACGCTCTACGATCCATTCGGCATTCAAGCCCGTGAAACCACCACTGAAGGAGGCATCAAAGCTGGTGGCAACCCCCGTTGATTCGTTCTTGATGTAGTAGTGCGCCGTCGAGGAGCCGTAGTAGGCAACGTTGACGAAGATGGTCTGTCCTGGACTCACGGCGATATTGACCTGTTGCTGGACATTGAACGGATACGCCTCCCACCAGAGGTAGTCGCCTCCCATCCATAACGGAGCACATACTGCCAGCTGATGTCCTGTTCACTGCCTGCTTGTAGGAGCTGGTTCGAACTCGCCTTTCCCGATCCTAGCCCTGGCCAGATATGGAGGAGTACGCATTCGTGCCCGCAGGACTCCCTACCGATGGAACGTTCCACTTCGCGACGATCGAATTGAATTGGCTGCCGTTCTTTCCCTGGTTCCCGGCCCAGTGCGAAGAATACAGTTCACTTGTTGAGCTCGCGCTTTGATGTGACGGTGATTGTATCGGGGAGTGAACCGCAGGTATACCCATTTCGTATGTGAGACCGCCTGGAAACGCTTGACTAATCTGGCCCCACCCCACACAACGAGAACCGTCTTCTCCGCTTGTCTACTGTTTGCGCTGAGAGCGAGAGTGTTTTGGCAATCGCGTTGGTCTCCATCCCTTCATCTACCAACAAAGCGATCTTGGCTCGGCGAACCCGAGCCTGTGGGCTGTTGTCTGACGAACGAGGGCTATTAGGTTCTCTCACTCCTCTTGAGAGAGCGTTACCCGATAGAGGATGGGATGTCCGCCGACGTTCGGCATAGCCTCCTCTTTTGTGATGTGCTCTTCCTGCTTTCCCACAACCGACTACCACCCAGAGTAGATTCAAACTGGGATAGCCAGGCGTACGGGTTGAAAATCCCTTATTGAAGTAATTTCTGAGAAGGGACACTAGTGTCCCTAGCCATAAATTTGCTCTAATTCAGGAATTTTCAATATTTTGTCTCCGTTGACCCCATTGTACATCTACTCTTTTGGAGGAAGAGGCAATGACAATGGCCAAGCAGATATCGAGAGCAACACAGGCAGCGAGAGATTCCGAAGGGACCAAGAAGCGTACTGGACGCAAACCAACGTATGTCGTCACCCTGAGCGATGAGGATAAAGAGTTCCTCACTTCCTTTATCGCCAAACGTAATGCACCAGCAGCTCAGGTGACGCGAGCAAAGATCGCCCTCTTGGCCAACGAACACGTCAGGCTTTGCGATATCGCCGATGAACTGGATATCTCTACCTTCACGGTGCAAAAGTGGATCAAGAGATTCGCCCTCTATGGGGTAGGGACACTCGCCGATACACCACGACCTGGGACCCCAAGGACCCATGGGGATGACAAGATCACCGAGATCATCAGACTCACTACGATGACCGAGCCACCGGATTCATCAACCCATTGGTCCACCAACACCATGGCAGCCGTGGCTGGCGTCTCTCCCTCCACGGTGGGGAGGATATGGCGAACCTTTGGCCTAAAGCCTCACATGGTTGAGAGCTTCACGGTGTCGAATGATCCAGAGTTCACCGAAAAGGTCAGAGACGTTGCTGGGATCTACTTGAACCCTCCAGAGGCGGCCATCGTCCTCTGTGTTGAT
>NZ_JXUW01000054.1 GCF_000949255.1 Ferrimicrobium acidiphilum DSM 19497
TAAGAAACGCACACGGTTTCTGAGCTCTAAATTTGGTGTTGGAAACCCATCTAAAGGGAGTTCAGAACCGTGCGCGCTACCTCTCTAGTTAAGCAGATGCTGGGCCTTCGCAGTGTCACCGTCATCGAGGTTTTAGTTCGTCCACACGAACTGCTGGTAAAGCTCAGGCTTACCCGATCGCGGTTGGTATGCCCTAAGTGCTCCTATACGACCCGGTCCTGTTATGACACGAGAACGCTCGACTCCCGATGGAGACACCTCGACATCGGGATTCACCAGACGTGGCTCTCGTGCCAGCTGAGACGACTCCGGTGTCCAACCCACGGGGTGATCACTGAGGGAGTACCATTTGCCCGACCAGTTGGGGAGTCGCGGTTTACGAGGGACTTCGAGCACTTGGTAGCTTGGGCATGCGCCAAGATGGATAAGACCACGGTGACAAAACTGCTCAGAGTCGCCTGGCGTACGGTAGGAACGATCTGTGAACGAGTCGTCACGCCAAGAGCTCGATCCCAACCGTCTTGATGACCTCTTCATTCTCGGGGTTGACGAGATCAGTTATCGCAAACACCACAACTACTTAACGCTTGTCACCAATCACGAGACGGGCAAGATCGTCTACGGGGCAGAGGGGAAAAGTGCCAAGAGCCTAGATGAATTCTTCGATGACCTGGGTGAAGAACGGATTGCCAAGATCAAAGCAGCCACCATGGATCTCGGTCCAGCCTTTGCCAAGGCCTTCCGCGAGAAGGCACCTAACGCCCAAATCTGTCTCGATCCATTTCATGTGGTTAAGGTGCGCCATGAGGCGCCATGTATTCCTGCGGTGATGAAAGGACACCGCCTCGGGGATGTCGCAGCATCCCAGCGAAGCTGAGGGCAGCCTAACCGAGGAGGTGCTCGGGAGGGCAGGAAGCAGCCCTGACAACGACGGGACGAACTGGTACTACCAGACAGTTCGGGTCCGGCTAGCAAGACAGAGAGGTGTAACGAAAGTGAACCAGTGGTTGAACCCGCTTAAGCGTGGAACCGACTCCAAATCTGGTAGATATGGGTCGGGCAGCGGTGCGTATCCTTCCTATGTACTAGGAGGGATAACTCGTGCAATGGCTATTGATGTCAGTGTAAGAGGTCATGGTGAAGGCCTGCGGCGTAACCATGACGAGGCCGCAGCGGCAAAGCTGGGCACCCATCCTGTCAAAGGAAACATGGTGAACATGGGAACCATCCCGAGGTCGCCCTCGCTCTCGCACATCCAGTGCGAAGACGGGCAGGCCCACCGTCGGCTGATGGCCTCGGGATGGGGCGGAGGATTCGTAGTAGTCAGAGGACGGGAAAGCCGTCTACAAGGCGAAGGAATCCAGCGAACCCGTAGTAGAAGTACTGCAATGCCAGGAGGTCGCCGGTGAATACCGACGCATGTTGGCCAACGCTCGATGAAGCCAAGGTCACAGTACTGGGAATGCAGACCAAGCTACACCAATGGGCGACCGATGCCCCTAATCGTCGGTTCTGTGACCTGTATAACCTCGTCTACGACCCCGCCTTCTTGATGGTGGCGTGGGATCGAATACGGAGGAATCGAGGAGCACGTTCGGCCGGAGTGGATCACGTGAGACCAAGCGACATCCCCCGAGATGAGGTATCCATCCTGTTTCAGCTTAGAGATGATCTCAAAGCCGGCAGGTTCGTACCTCTACCCGTGCGGGAACGGATGATACCCAAAGCGTCGGGGAAACTCCGCCGCCTAGGCATTCCAACTGCTCGGGACCGAATCGTGCAAGCCAGCCTAAAACTGGTCCTTGAGCCGATCTTCGAGGCGGACTTCAAGCCTTCAAGCTATGGGTTCCGTCCTCGTCGCCGACCACACGATGCAATCGCTGAGATTCACATGTTCGCTAGTCAGGGATATACCTGGGTATTAGAAGGTGACATCACGGCGTGCTTTGACGAGATTGACCACTCGGCCCTAATGGATCGAGTGCGTCATCGAATTGGAGATAAACGCGTCTTGGGGACGGTGAAGGCACTCTTGCATAGCGGCATCCTCTCTGAGGATGGCCTAACAAGAGAGACCAAGAGCGGCACGCCTCAGGGCGGCATCCTGTCACCACTACTTGCCAATATCGCACTCTCGGTACTCGACGAACACTTCGCCGAAGTCTGGGAGCGCGATATGGGAACTCGTTCTCAAAGAGCTACGCGCCGGAAGCACAAGGAGGCCACATACCGACTCATTCGGTATGCGGATGACTTTGTTGTAATGGTGCATGGAACTAAGGAACATACCGAGGCCTTGCGAGCCGAGGTTGCGGTGGTACTCTCCCAGGTAGGTCTACGCCTATCACCGGAGAAGACGATGACCGTCCACATTGACGAGGGGTTTGACTTTCTCGGCTTTCGCATCCAGCGACAGACCAAGAGAGGATCAAACAAGGCATACGTCTATACCTGGCCGTCGAAGAAGTCGCTCTCCTCGATCAAAGCCAAGGTTAAGGCGATTACCAAACAGGGAACGAATAACCCGCTCTCTAGTCTCTTGCGCCAGATTAATGGTGTTCTGAGGGGCTGGACAAACTACTTCCGACATGGCGTATCCAAAGATAGCTTNGCCTACCTACACCAGTACACCTGGCTAAGGGTAGTGCACTGGCTACGGCGGAAATATCGCCGTGCGAACTGGGGNNGTTGCGACGGCATTACCTGGCCAACGCCTGGATGCCCGAGCAAGACGGTGAAGTACTCTTTGACTGCAGGTCAGTCCAAGTGACCCGTTACCGCTATCGTGGTGCGGCAATCCCTTCACCGTGGGCGGGGATAGAGGAGAAGGCATCTTAGCCAGATGGCATGGGTTCGGGGAGAGCCGGATGCGGTGGAAGTCGCAAGTCCGGTTCGGAGGGCGGACCAGAGAAACCCACCAGCGGAAACGTTGGTAGGGCGCTCTGGTCCGACCCTACTTGGGAACCGAGGCCCTAGAGGAGGTACGCAAGGATCTCTGGCGGGAGATGAGAAAGCTTCCCTCTCCTGTCTATGCCCGTAAGTTCGCTGGGGCACGGTGGGCACTGTTGAAGAATCCAGGAACCCTAACCAAGCGTCAAGGACTAGCCCTCTTAGCCATCAAACAACGAGGAGGAGCCCTATGGCGAGCCTATGAGATGAAGGAGTCCCTACGGGCGATCTTTGCTGGAGACCTCGAAATCGACGAGGTGAATGAGATGCTCGATCACTGGTGCAAGCGAGCCTCACGCTCACGACTATCGAGTTTCATCCGACTCTCAAAGACCATCCGAACTCATCGAGACGGGATACTTGCCTCCATCAGACTTGGGGTATCCAATGGAAGGGTCGAGGGACTCAACACCAAAGTTCGCTCCATCATTGCCCGCTCGTATGGGTTTCACTCCGCCAAGGCTACCCTGGCCCTGGTGATGCTAGCTTGTGGACCGATTGACTTGAAGTTACCCTATGAAAGGGCGAGTTTATCCACATGAATGTCAATAGAGCCTTTAAAGAGGCGTTACCCAATGCTGTCCTGGTGGCCGATCCATTCCACCTAATAAAGATCGCCAACACTCGCCTTGACGAGACGAGAAGAAGGGTACAACAGAGCATCCTTGGCCACAGAGGCAGGGGTGGGGATCCACTCTATCGCATCCGGCGACTCCTGAATATGGCCAAGGAGAAGCTCAGCGAGGGTGCCAACGATAAACTTACTCGCTTCCTTGAGGCTGGAGATCCAGATAACGAGGTAGCTACCGCATGGCGAGCCAAGGAGTCCCTACGAGAGCTCTATGCCTATCGTGACCCAAATCTCGCCAGAGACCACCTCGATGCTCTCATCAGTGACTTCACCGACAACCAACGACCTCCAGAGGTCCAACTACTTGGGAGAACCTTGAAAAGCTGGCATGATGAGATCCTGGCCTGGCATAGGTCCTTTGTGTGTATTCTCGCTGAAATGTGCCACCCGTTCTCGCTGAAATGTGCCACCCGTTCTCGCTGAAATGTGCCACCCGTTCTCGCTGAAATGTGCCACCCCCTAGAGGGCGCGAGACGGACTCAGGAACAATGGATGCAAAGAGGCTGTGGCATCCTTATGTGGTGACTCAAAACCAACCACAGAAAGGATGCCACATGCCCAATAGGAGGATACCAATGAGAAAGATCGAAGAGGTACTGCGCCTCAGTGCGCAGGGCAAGAGTGCCAGGGTAATCAGCCGGGAGACGGGAGTATCTCGGCCAAGCGTGGCTACGTATCTAGAGAAGGCAGCAGAGCACGAGATCGGCTGGCCACTTCCAACGGGCATGGATGCGAAGAGCTTGGAGCAGTTGTTGTTCGCGGCGGTTGAGACAACAAAGAGTACGCCCGTGATTCCCAACTGGCAGGAGGTGGCCACCGAGATACAGGCTCATAATCACCTGACCCTACAACTGCTCTGGTTCTAAGTACAAGGAGCGCAATCCAAATGGGCTCAGCTATTCACGGTTCTGTGCTCGCTACCGAGAATGGAAGAAGATCAATGAAGTGGTCATGCACTTTGAGCACCGAGGAGGAGAGAAGCTCTTCTGTGACTTTGCCGGTGATACGGTCCCGATCTGGGACGACCACACTGGTGAGGTAAACTTCGCAGCTCAGCTCTTCGTCTCGGTGATGGGGGCAAGCTCCTATATCTTTGCCAAGGCGTTTGCCAACCAGAAGGCTGAGTCATGGACGGCTGGGGGAACGGCAGCATTCGAGTACATGGGAGCGGTTCCCATGTGTGTCGTTCCAGATAACCCCAAAGCGGTGGTCATCAAGGCATCCAAGTATGACCCGGTATTCAACGAGAGCTACCTGGAGTGGGCCAGGCACTATGAGGTCACGATTCTACCAGCTAGACCCCGAAAGCCTCGAGATAAGGCCGCCGTTGAAGGAGGAGTCCTGATCGTCGAACGCCAGATCCTCGCCAGGCTCCGTCACGTCAAGTTCTTCTCCCTGTACGAGCTCAACCAGGCAATCTACGAGCTCTTAGAGGAGCTAAACGCTCAAGGGTTCCAAAGACGGGAGGGGACCAGAAAGAGCGTGTTTGAGGCTGTGGACAAGCCAGTGATGCGTCCTCTCCCTACAACTAGCTATGAATATGCGGAGTGCCAAGCGGTTCAAAGTCCAGATGAACTACCACGTACGGGTCCTAGACGGCTATTACTCGGTACCCTACGATCTGGTCGGCCAAACTCTTGATGTACGGGTTACCAGAACCACAGTGGAGATCTTCTCGGCTGGAGTGCGCATAGCGAGTCACCGACGATGCGAGAGGAAGGGTCAGTACCAGACTTCTTTTGCGCACATGCCCTCGAGTCACCAGGCCCAGGCATCATGGACCCCGGCAAGGATACTCAAGTGGGCTCGGACGATAGGACCAAGTACCCAGGTGGTCTGTGAGACGATCATGTCTGGGAGGCACTACCCAGAACAAGGCTTTAACCAGTGCAGAGGCATCTTCAACTTGGCATCGAAGGTCTATACCCCAGAGCGTGTCGAGGCGGCATGTGAGAGAGCAATAGCGATCCATAGCCCCCTGTACAAGAGCGTGGTCTCTATCTTGAAAAACGGACTCGATGCCTTCCCACTGACGCCACCGGCTGGACCACCACCTATTGAGCATCAAAACATCAGGGGAACCGAGTACTACAAGGAACTGCTCGCCGGGGGTCAGGAGAACGTGACATGTTGAACAACCAGACGATTGGGACCCTGACAGACCTTGGTTTGAAGGGGATGGCAGACGCGTTTCGTGAGCAGCTAGAGAGTGTCCAATACCTCGAGCTCAGCTTTGAGGAACGCTTCGCAATGTTAGTAGACCGGGAGGCAATGGATCGAGAGGCCAGAAGGCTCGCTACCCGGCTTAGAGCTGCCAAGCTCAGACATCAAGCCAGCATTGAGGACCTCGACTTTCACACCCCGAGGGGACTGGAGCGTTCGATGATCATGGGCTTTAGCTCATCTCACTGGGTAGATGCACACCAGAACATTCTGGTCACCGGTCCAACTGGAATAGGTAAGAGTTACCTTGGGTGTGCACTTGCCTACGCTGGGATTCGATCTGGCCATAGTGCACTGTACCGGAGGGCACCAGCTCTCTTTGCGGATCTAGCCATCGCCAGAGGTGATGGAAGGTATCTGAAGGTACTACAGAGCCTTTCACGTGCTGAGATACTAGTCATAGACGATTTCGGACTCACACCACTCACAGGGAGCGAACCCTCGGACCTATTGGAAGTATTGGAGGATCGATCTGAACGCAAGTCGACCATCGTCACCTCACAGCTTCCCGTTGACTCCTGGCATGAGGCACTTGGGGATCCGACGCTCTCTGATGCAGTCCTCGATCGTCTCCTGTGTAACGCTCACGTTATCCAGATGAACGGGGCCTCCATGAGGACAAAGAAGTCATGAGTGTGAGCCGACAAGAACAAAGTCGAGAGCCATTACGTAACGTTACGAAACCATCGTTGTCAAGGATCTGCGAGGGGCCGGGATGCACCCAGATTCTGGGCCAACAACCCAGGGGAAGACCGGCACGGTACTGCTCGGCCGCCTGTCGTGTAGCTGCACATCGACGACGAAAGAGAGGACCGGTCACAGCAGAGGTGCACTTTGGTTCCGCTAGTACAAGAAATCGAAGCGAGGAGCGGTCGTGGATGGTCAAGCTACGTCGCGACAACGACGAACTGATCGTTGTCATCGGTCAGAGCAGAGATGGTGCGCAGTGTCTCGCTAGTCGGCCCAACGATTTTCTCAACTGAGGATACAACCATCCAAGATGGAGTAGAACTCCGACCTTTGGGGTGCACATAAATCAATCGAAAAGGAGCCAATTCTCGACCCATCAGATATACACTTCAAACAGTCCGTCTCGCGTCCTCTAGGGGGTGGCAAACTTCAGCGAGAACAGGTGGCAGATTTCAGCGAGAATGGGTGGCAAGTTTCGCAGGAATACGCAGATTGGGACCCTGACAGACCTTGGTTTGAAGGGGATGGCAGACGCGTTTCGTGAGCAGCTAGAGAGTGTCCAATACCTCGAGCTCAGCTTTGAGGAACGCTTCGCAATGTTAGTAGACCGGGAGGCAATGGATCGAGAGGCCAGAAGGCTCGCTACCCGGCTACGTGCTGCCAAGCTCAGACATCAAGCCACTATTGAGGACCTCGACTTTCACACCCCGAGAGGACTGGAGCGTTCGATGATCATGGGCTTTAGCTCATCTCACTGGGTAGATGCACACCAGAACATTCTGGTCACCGGTCCAACTGGAATAGGTAAGAGTTACCTTGGGTGTGCACTTGCCTACGCTGGGATTCGATCTGGCCATAGTGCACTGTACCGGAGGGCACCAGCTCTCTTTGCGGATCTAGCCATCGCCAGAGGTGATGGAAGGTATCTGAAGGTACTCGGGAGCCTTTCACGTGCTGAGATACTAGTCATAGACGATTTCGGACTCACACCACTCACAGGGAGCGAACCCTCGGACCTATTGGAAGTATTGGAGGATCGATCTGAACGCAAGTCGACCATCGTCACCTCACAGCTTCCCGTTGACTCCTGGCATGAGGCACTTGGGGATCCGACGCTCTCTGATGCAGTCCTCGATCGTCTCCTGTGTAACGCTCACGTTATCCAGATGAACGGGGCCTCCATGAGGACAAAGAAGTCATGAGTGTGAGCAGCCCAGAACAAACCCAGGAGCCATTACGTAACGTTACGAAACCATCGTTGTCAAGGATCTGCGAGGGGCCGGGATGCACCCAGATTCTGGGCCAACAACCCAGGGGAAGACCGGCACGGTACTGCTCGGCCGCCTGTCGTGTAGCTGCACATCGACGACGAAAGAGAGGACCGGTCACAGCAGAGGTGCACTTTGGTTCCGCTAGTACAAGAAATCGAAGCGAGGAGCGGTCGTGGATGGTCAAGCTACGTCGCGACAACGACGAACTGATCGTTGTCATCGGTCAGAGCAGAGATGGTGCGCAGTGTCTCGCTAGTCGGCCCAACGATTTTCTCAACTGAGGATACAACCATCCAAGATGGAGTAGAACTCCGACCTTTGGGGTGCACATAAATCAATCGAAAAGGAGCCAATTCTCGACCCATCAGATATACACTTCAAACAGTCCGTCTCGCGTCCTCTAGGGGGTGGCAAACTTCAGCGAGAACAGGTGGCAGATTTCAGCGAGAATGGGTGGCAAGTTTCGCAGGAATACGCAGATTGGGACCCTGACAGACCTTGGTTTGAAGGGGATGGCAGACGCGTTTCGTGAGCAGCTAGAGAGTGTCCAATCCCTCGAGCTCAGCTTTGAGGAACGCTTCGCAATGTTAGTAGACCGGGAGGCAATGGATCGAGAGGCCAGAAGGCTCGCTACCCGGCTTAGAGCTGCCAAGCTCAGACATCAAGCCAGCATTGAGGACCTCGACTTTCACACCCCGAGGGGACTGGAGCGTTCGATGATCATGGGCTTTAGCTCATCTCACTGGGTAGATGCACACCAGAACATTCTGGTCACCGGTCCAACTGGAATAGGTAAGAGTTACCTTGGGTGTGCACTTGCCTACGCTGGGATTCGATCTGGCCATAGTGCACTGTACCGGAGGGCACCAGCTCTCTTTGGCGGATCTAGCCATCGCCAGAGGTGATGGGAAGGTATCTGAAGGTACTACAGAGCCTTTCACGTGCTGAGATACTAGTCATAGACGATTTCGGACTCACACCACTCACAGGGAGCGAACCCTCGGACCTATTGGAAGTATTGGAGGATCGATCTGAACGCAAGTCGACCATCGTCACCTCACAGCTTCCCGTTGACTCCTGGCATGAGGCACTTGGGGATCCGACGCTCTCTGATGCAGTCCTCGATCGTCTCCTGTGTAACGCTCACGTTATCCAGATGAACGGGGCCCTCCATGAGGACAAAGAAGTCATGAGTGTGAGCCGA
>NZ_JXUW01000055.1 GCF_000949255.1 Ferrimicrobium acidiphilum DSM 19497
ACTAGCAGGTGCTAGTCCAGCCCAGGCACATAGATGTTCAGCAGTTGGGAACCTCGACATATCACCTCCAGTCTCAGCTATGATCACCTGAGCTGTGATGGTAGAGATTCCCGGAATAGATGCGACCAAGGCGACGGCAGGCTCAAAAGGGAGGAGACGCTCGCAGATCTCTTGGGTGAGTGCCCCGATAGCAGAGTCCAGATAGTCGATATGGTCGATGATCTGTTTGGCGACGAAGGCATGGTGGGCTCCGAAGTGTCCATAGAGTGCCTCCTCGAGTTGAGGGATCTTGGCCCGCATCCTGGACTTGGCCATCTGGGCCAGAACTGCGGGATCTCGTTCTCCCGCAATGAGGGCCTCGATGATCTTCCTCGATGAGGCGCTCCATACCGCAGAGGCGACCGAGGTGAGCTTGATGCCAGCATCTTGGAGAACCTTCTCGAGGCGTTGGATCTCCCTCGCCCTGGCATCGACCTGGGTCTTGCGATATCGGGTCAACTCAGCAAAGTTCACGGATCTCAGGTGGAGGCACAAAGCTTGGTCGTACCATGCCATGGGCTGCGACATCTGCGAGCCACTCGGCATCCGAGAGATCCGTCTTTCTGCCAGGTACGTTCTTCACATGTTGTGCGTTACAGAGCCAGAGTTGGGGGAAGAGTCCCTCCAATGCGTAGTACACCGGCTTCCAATACACTCCGGTTGCCTCCATCACCACGGTTGACACTCCAGCATCGACGAGGAACCGGGCCAAGTCCTCTAATCCTTTGCGTGTCGTGTTGAACGTCTCCTTGGAAAGGGTAACCATGCCATCTGGCTCTCGAACTCGCGTGCACGCAACGACGGTGTCACGGTGGACGTCAAGGCCACCCACTTTATCTGCTATCTCCTTCATCTCACCACCTCCTTGGTGTTTCAAGGGGCCGTCTCGCCATGGGGGACTACAAGAAAGCGAAATCTAAAGTTCGTGCTCGAGGCGACAATAATTAGTCCTCCTGATTCCCCGCATCAGACTAAAGGCGCGCAACCAAGGCTGCAAGAAACGTTCGATGACTCACGAGACGGTCCACTACAAGCATTACATGCATTTGTGGTGTTCGCTAGTTCATCAGGACTAAAGTGTAATGCCCCACCACCTGGAGAATTGGGACGACAAAACCTAAGCATCCGACGATGCGAGCTGGTCTTTGCGTTGTGAGATGCTCTGGCCTAGGCAACCCTCTCGGTTACGGTGACCTCAAACCCGAGAGCTTCAATCCGCTTGCTCAGTCGCTTTACCTGAACAGTTGGATCGTTGTGGCTCTCGAAGTAATTGGCACCTGTTTCTTCAGATGTACAAAGGATAGCACAAGCATTACATGCATCTGTGGTGTGCGCTAGCTTATCAGGACTAAAGCCGGATCGGTTGTCACTTCCCGCATCTATTATGATCGGTCCTCTCACATTAGAGGTGGATCAATTGGGGTTCGCCACTCCATGACGGCCTCAGAACTTGGCGAGCTCTCCGGGCTTGCATTGGCTGATGTCTTTGTCACCGAGGAAGATCCGTCAAGCTGAGCAGTTAAAGAGGCCAGCAATCAGGCGCAACGGGTTAGCCTACCCATGCCATGAGCGACCAAGTAGGGTGACGACCCTTCGAGGGTGTCTCAAGATCGACATCACGTAGGGCAACGACATCACCCTCTGAAATGGTATAGGGATGCACGAGGCCCACCACTCGGATGGAAAGCTGGGTATGGGTCATCGGTCACCTGCTCGTAACTCATCAAAGCTTGCTCGTCCAACGATGCGAAGGGCAGCGATGGCGCCTACGACAATCGCGGCGACGAGCACCACGGCGACGATGGCGATCTCGCCAAGTACAGGGAGGGCGTAGCCAAAGTGGAGGCCATCAAGTCCTGAGTCGATCTCGGGCAGGGCTGGTAGGGCTAGGCGAGCACCGAGGAGCCCGGCTCCGACACCTGCGATAGCAGCAGCTACCACCAGGATGGTTGCCTCCAGGATGTAGCCGATGACGAGTCGGGCTCTTGTGAGGCCAAGGACTCGGATGGCGGCAAACTCTGGGATTCTGCCTCGACCCTCGACGAGGAGCTCAAAGGCCAATCCAAGGAGGACGACCACGATGCCGGCGGCTGCGGCGATTGGGAAGAGTCGTTCGGCTAAGCCAAGGGGTTCATTGGCATAGGAAGCTGCCAAAGCATGGGCTGAGGTGATAGAGTCGATGACGACCCCTTCTCCCTGGAGTCGATGGATGATCGAGGGTGGGGCTCCTTTGGCGAGCCAGACCTGGTTGCTGGCCGAGGAGGCTGAGTCTTGGGCTAGCTCGGCTTGGGTGAGGTCGACAATACTGGCATCGGCACCGACCGAGGGGAGGGAGGAGAGGGTGAGGATGGGACGGATGTTGATCTGGTTGCCATCGAGACCGACGGTGACACCGGTTCCAACGGCTGAGACGGAGTTCGCCGATAGCGTCGCTTTGACACTCTGGCTGACGATGGCGGGGAGATAAGTTGGGTAACTGGCAGGTACCACAGCGATGTCGGAGCCACCGGTAGCTGGGTAGGCCGTAAAGGAGAGGAGGCCGGGGTGTGAAGAACCCACCTTGACGGGGGCATTGATGCCCGCTTTCCAGGCGCTGGCGAGCACGCCGGAGCCACTCGGATTTCTAATACCCCCGAGATGCTCGATCTCAATTGAGAAGGTTGCTGACGGATTGACCACGCCGCCATTTGAGATCGCCAGATAGCCAATGCCAGACAGGAGACAGCCATCAATACGACACGGGATCGATACTGACCTCGTCGTCGGGGTCGCATACAAGGGGATGACGAGAAGATCAGGAGTCGCCTGCGCTTCGTCATACAGGGAGACGGTCAACTCGACTTGGACACCCGCTGGGATCGTTCCTCGCGTATTAGCCGTGACGGTCAAGGACGAGGCGTTCGTGGTCAAGGCCTTGCTCGCTAAGGGAACAAGACGATGCTCGATGGTTGCAGCTGAGCCAGCATCGAGGGCAGCTGGCCACGATACTGCTTGAAAGCGGCTTGCCTGTAGTGCCAACGTGGTGCCGGTTTTGGAACGATAGAGCTCAGCCGCCATCGCCTCATGACCACCTGGGTCAGCCTGATCAACTGCTCGTGAGAGGCCTAAGTGCTTCGGAAGCGAGACGGTGAGTACCTTGCCGGCTCCAACCTCATAGCTAGCGACATCACTGCGATGACGGGCAATCACCGATTGGGCTCCGTAGCCAAAGACCACAAGGGCTAGTGCCATGCCAAAGGGGATGATCTGGCGCAACATCGGGGAGCGGGCGCGAAGTTGGCGAACCGCCAGGTACCACGAGATCCGGCGTCCCTTGCGGGTGAGACGACGAGCACCTCGGAGTGCGAGGCCGGTCAATGCGATCACTATGATGGCAAACCCAGCCCCCAGGAGGGCTGGGGCGGCACCGGCTAAGGGATCGACGCTGTTGCCGTTAGTTGGGGCGATCACCAGCTGTGCGGTAAGGACTGCGGCTATTACCACGATCAACACGTCGATGAGTGCCCGGAAACGCCCATGGTTGCGCAACGCAGAGCGACTCGCCTCAAGCACCCCACGGCGAAGGACGGTCACTGCGGCGATCACGGTCACCACCAAGGCAGCCACGATCACAGCTAAGCCGGCAAGATAGGTGGTCGGCAAGATATAGAGCTTGGTCCCAGCCGCAAAATAGGTACGTCCTATGATCGATACCGTCAAGTAGGCACCGAGGAACCCGAGTGGGGCTGCGATCACCAGCACCACGAGTGGTTCACCAATTGCTCTCGCCACGATACCTCTGGGACGAACGCCTCTCAGTTGAGCGAGTCGAAACTCACCCATCCTCGATTGCGCCATCCGCCAGATGAGGGTTCCAAAGACGATGAGACCGAGGAGGATCAGCTCCAATATGATAACCGTCACGAGGGTGGACATTGAGTGTTGGGAGGCGACGATCGCTCGAATTTGTGACGCAAGACCGGAGGAGGCAGTCAAACCTTCCCGCGCCGCAACCTGGGTTCGATAGCGTGCAGTGACTAATTCGCTCTGCTGATAGTTGTGGATATTGACGACTTCGGGCCGCAGCGACATCTGTAGCTCCCGGTCGACTCCTTCGTAGCTGCTCAGACCACCAACCGTCGTCGCACCAAAGGCCGCCTTTCCCCCAAAGAACCCGGGTGAAACGAACATAGGATCCAAGGTCACTGGGCTAATAGTGGCTCCAAATGTGAAGAACTCCTCATCCCACCAATACCGAGTAGAGATATCTGGGATCGCATACGTTCCGACAACATGGTAGCTCGCACTTGCCCCCACGGTCATTTGCAAAGTAGGGGTGGGATTCCAAGTAGATCAAGGGTAGTGTCGGGTTGACGGGCAAGCTGGCGGGTTGCCGCTGCGATGTTGACCCTTAGGGGCGCGGCATAACGTATGATTCCGATAGCTAGATTGCGTAGTGTTGCAAGGATGCGAGGAAGTGTTCCGGTACGGACTTGTGAGCGGTCCTCGTCAAAGGTGTTGTCGCGGACCCAATGGAGGCTTTCGATCGACCAGTGGTCTCTCACGAGTCGAAGGAGATGCTCAGGGTCTGCGTCGTCTGCGGTAAGGTCTGTGACGTAGTAACGGGTCTCGATGCTGGTGCGAACGTCATTGAGGGTGGATGACTCGCGTTCGACGATGATGTAGAGATTCGCATGAGGAAACTCTGTCGAAGCAGGAACCGGGGCACTCCAGACCCGATGACGGTCGATGCGGCCATGACCGCGTGTGCATGTCTCGTACTCTGGGTGATCGCGATCGATCTCATCGCCTACGATGACTGCAGCATTGTGCAACCGTGGCTGATTACCCTTGACACCGAAGATGTAGTGAGCCTTCTTGGATTCGACGATGAAGCTAGCAGCCTTTCTCTGGGCATGCAGTGCATCAGCGGTGATGACCGTGCCGACGATCTCGAGAGGTTCGAGCAATGGAGCAAAGGCGAGAATCTCGTTCGTCTTATCGTTTTCTACATTGCGTTGACCAATAACCATTCCAGTATCATGACGAAGCGCTGAGAGCAACTGAACCTGGGTGCCGTCAGGTCGCCTGGCTCCTCGAACTGTCTTGCCGTCAACAGCTACTCCAACAAGGTCTTCTCCTGCACCGATGCTATTGCTGCCCTCGGTGTCAGAGTCACCAGTCTCAGATTCATTCTCCATCTTTGAAC
>NZ_JXUW01000056.1 GCF_000949255.1 Ferrimicrobium acidiphilum DSM 19497
CTGCGTGTCTCGCCGAAGCTTCACTTGGTCGGATGCATCGCTCGCAGCGGCGGCACTCGGAGCNGGACCGGGACAGTTGCGTAGTGATCCTGGAAACATTAGGGAATGCTCTTCGAGAGTGCGGTGATCCATGACCTGATGGTGTTCGCGTCTGCAATCGGCGGCGAAGTCCGCCACTACCGAGACTCGAACGGCAAGGAGATCGACGCGATCGTCACACTTACCGATGGACGTTGGGGAGCAGTCGAGGTCAAGCTCGGCGGGGCACAGATGCTGGCTGGGATCAAGTCGTTGCGCGACGTCATCGACCAGATCGACACTGACGCCGTTGGCGAACCAACCTTCCGTCTTGTCGTCACCGGCACCGGTCCGGTCCTCATCGCGGACGATGGCACCGTAATCGCCCCACTGAGTGCTCTCGCGCCCTAATCGCAGTTAAATGCAGGCTCGACGGGCTAGAGTTGCCCGTCAGCGCGCAAAGCCCGATGCAGCTGCGTTTGCCGTCTCCCGGCGTTCCCTTCTCGGTGTAGTAGCGGATCAGAGCGTTACCTGGGAGCTTATTTGCGTCCAGCTGTGGGAAAGTGACGCGCTGTCACTTTTCCCACCGCTCGAAATCATCCAGTACCCGATGGAAAACAGACAAGTCGGCTGACTCCTATCTCCAGCACTGCAAACCTCTTTGAACTTGACATACTTGACTAGATTATTTCCAGAACCCAGCGCGGCGCTTAGTCCAACTGGACAATATGGGAGGCTCTTGTGGCCGAACCGTTGTGCGCACCGGTGGCGTCTCTCTTGGAGGGGGCAATGTGGCACAATCACCGAGGCGTTGACCTCAAGCTTTGACCCTAAGCCATTGACGACATGCCCGGCCCTGATTATCCCCCCAGCTAAAGTCTCTAGAATTCTGGCAAAGGTGGTAGGTATTGGTCGAGATACCAGACAGGACCATCGGCCTATGACCCTACCTGTGGCGCCGGGTCGCACTTACTCACAGATGCTGACGAAACTCATCCTCACATCACTATTTATGCGCAGGAAAAGGGCAATCCAACCCCAATGCTGCCTCTGAGGCATCCGTCGACCTGCCAAAGCAGTTCGTCGGTTCGACGCCAACAACCCAAGTTCGCCCGAGACCTGTCTCGCAACCGTCAGCAGGACATCACAATGGGGTTGCACCTGATCGACAAGCAACGCCTCGTCTGCACCGCACTCTCCTATCGTCACTATTGACGTGGTGCGAGCGACTCCCATATCCGCCCACCTGACCTCCTTCGGGACGCAAGCGTGCCAGCCCAGCACATAAATCCTCATCTGCTACCATCGCTACGGTGCTCCAAGCACCACTGAAGGGGAAGAGTACTCCTTTCGTGCCATCGCCGCAGCATCCAACCGGTACCGTGCGCACTCCTCGTCACTCCAGCGGGTGCCGTGAGCTGGTACTCGCCCTAGCTGAGTACCTCTGTGGCATCATCTAGTCATGGCCGCCTCGATCTTTCGGGTCAGCACTGCATTCGGCCCATTGGGTTCGCCACTCCAGTACCATTGGATGCCACTAAGACGACGCATGAAGCCCGTGGCTTTTACAGAGCGACATTTTGGCGGGCTCAGGAATGGTAAACCTCGGAGTAAAGTTATTTTCCCCAAAGGTCACGCATTCTCCCTTCCTACCAAAAACGACTCCATGGGTACAGACCACTTGAGATCGACTTAAAAAGTTGGGGATAATTTCAGCGCATGTACCCTTCTGGTTTACAACGATGCCGATTCCTTGAACAGTGACAGTACCAGTGTTGGGTCCATCAGATGACCTATTCGCAAAGAGCACGACAGCCACCAGAATCAGCAAAAGAAGGACTGCAATCAAGATTTGTGGTTGTAGAAGTCGCTTCGTGTTCATCGATCGTCCTCACTTATCTCTAGCGGTAACTGGCCCCAGGTGTCCGAGTTCTAGCCGTATCATGTCCCAGTCGCGTCAGTATCTCCGTAGTTGTACGTGCTCTGTCCATGGAGGAGGATGACGGTAGCCATGAGTCCGGCCCAACGAGTGTGACGGGCTCAACCCAACCCGGGGCAGAGAAGCTTGGAGGGTCACCCTATACAGGTCGAACTCGGCCGCCCGATCGCTATCTCGTCGTTCGCAAAGGCGACGGCTAGCTCGCCATCTCGAAGAGTTGCAATATCAAAGATGACCGGGAGCGTCTTGGCGGTGGCAAGCAATGAACCCGTGGCGGAGCTACGACACTGCAATAGGGCGTTGTTGATCTCGTATACCCAGAGCGTGGGGCCAGCGATCACAAGACGTAACCCGTTGCTAAACGAGGCCGTGTTCGCGCTAATGGTCGAGTCGGTGAGTGCGTGATTTGAGGAGCTGGCGAACTCGATTCGATCGAGCTGACCCTCAAGCCCTGTCGGCGCAGCGAGCCAGATGCTGGTGTTCGTCGGGACGATCTGGACCCCTCCGATCCCGATTGGCGCAGCACGCCTCGGCAGAGAGGCGACGACTTTGCCATTGATGAGATCCCGCTGTTGAACCTCGACCGGCCCACCACCGTCGCCCGTGACCGTGGTATAGAGGGTCTGACCATCTGGCGGGGCGGCGAGCTCCACCACGGACTGATTCCCGTTGGGTATTGCGACATGGGCTAGGAGTCGTAGGGATGAGCTGAATCCGAGGAGCTGGGTTGTGGTGGCGACCCACAATCGTCCCCCGGCACTGACCATGGAGCTCATCGACGAGCCCCGACCGCTCAAGGGGTCGGGAAGAGCACGTTCGTAGAGTGTGCTCAGGGTTTCAGGGTTAAGAGCCTCAAGAGTTGTGGCGTCAGCTCCTGAATGCGAGGGTGAGGAGGTCTCGACCATGAGTTCGCCGTAGGCGTACGTCATCGTGTTGACGTTCGGCATGGTAGCCATGGCGGTAATCGCTCGAGTTGCGGGATCGAGTCGAATCAACGTCGTAGAGTGTCCTTTGGGCTCTGCCACGATGAGTGCGCCGTTATTGACTGGGACAATCTGAGTCCCAGCAAGGCCAAGTTTGAATGTCTTCGCCGCAGTGAAGACCGGGTTCGCTGCCAATGGCGTATCTCTGGGTGCAGTCGTTTGGCGGCCCCCAGAGACCCCGGGCGGGTCGGTGGAGACGGAGTTGATCGGTGGCGGGGTGATCTGCACTGGATTGCCGAAGCCAGAGAATCTTTCGGTCGATGTCGTCGTCTCGACCCGATGATCGACTGTCGCTCGTTGGGTGATCACGAGTTGTTTAATGAGTGAGGTTGGAGTGCCGCTGATCCAAACGGTCAGTGTGACGTGTTGAATTTCGTTCGTCGTTGTGATGGTGACCTCGCCGGATCGAGAGAGGTCTGGCTGCGTTCGCTCGGTCCGCTGTAGGAAAGAGGTACGGTATGCGGTCGTCAACGTCGTGCCGATGGTCGAACGACCGAGCTCTTGGACTTGGCCGGAGGCGTGGTCCTTGACGAGGTTCAAGGGAGCAAGCGGACCTCCAGAAAGAGAGCCAGTTGCACCGTGAGATGTCACAACCGTCCCTATAGTCCCCGAGTTTGTGACTCCTGCCTGCGGCGTGAGAGGGAATGCGAGCCAGCGCTTAGTGGTACCCTTTCGGATCGATGCCGATACTTGAAGGTACTCGGTGTCACCGATCACGACCTGCTCTTGGGCTCCCCCTGTGGGTTGAGAGATTGCGAGGCGTGCCGCCGGAGGGTTGGTGGTTATGACTTCGCTGGAGGAGAATGGCCGCAACTTCCTTCCTGCGACCGTCTCATGGAGGGTGCTGGCGAGAGTGAAGCTACCCGTGGCGATGGTGTGATCGTAGGCCCCCACCAATACCTTCTCCGCGTTGGTTCGCGAGAGTGTTGAAGAGGCTGAGGAGGAGTTCGTCGAGCCGCACGCGACCAACAGGAGAGATGACACAAGGAAGGTGATGAGCCAGGCATTTTGACTCCTCCGAGGTGGATGAGCCACTGTCTTTGCACCAAGGCTTCTGCGCCTCTCTCTGCATTGTGGGTATGCTAGCGGAGGTTCGCGAAGTATTGACGGGAGTTCATGATCGCTCTGGCAATCTCTAGGATCCTTGTGACCGTAGCATGTGATATCCCAAGCGACTGAGCAATCTCGTTTCGATTCTTTCCTTCCTCGTTCAAAGTGGAGGCGAATGACCTCCCTGACCCAACTCGTCTCGGTTCCCAGTGTTCCTTTCTTCTTGCTCACCTTTTGGCTCCTCTCCACGGACCCCGTATAACTAGTGTCCCTAGCCATAAATTTGCTCTAATTCAGGAATTTTCAATATTTTGTCTCCGTTGACCCCATTGTACATCTACTCTTTTGGAGGAAGAGGCAATGACAATGGCCAAGCAGATATCGAGAGCAACACAGGCAGCGAGAGATTCCGAAGGGACCAAGAAGCGTACTGGACGCAAACCAACGTATGTCGTCACCCTGAGCGATGAGGATAAAGAGTTCCTCACTTCCTTTATCGCCAANCGTAATGCACCAGCAGCTCAGGTGACGCGAGCAAAGATCGCCCTCTTGGCCAACGAACACGTCAGGCTTTGCGATATCGCCGATGAACTGGATATCTCTACCTTCACGGTGCAAAAGTGGATCAAGAGATTCGCCCTCTATGGGGTAGGGACACTCGCCGATACACCACGACCTGGGACCCCAAGGACCCATGGGGATGACAAGATCACCGAGATCATCAGACTCACTACGATGACCGAGCCACCGGATTCATCAACCCATTGGTCCACCAACACCATGGCAGCCGTGGCTGGCGTCTCTCCCTCCACGGTGGGGAGGATATGGCGAACCTTTGGCCTAAAGCCTCACATGGTTGAGAGCTTCACGGTGTCGAATGATCCAGAGTTCACCGAAAAGGTCAGAGACGTTGCTGGGATCTACTTGAACCCTCCAGAGGCGGCCATCGTCCTCTGTGTTGATGAGAAGACCCAAGTACAGGCCCTTGATCGCACCCAACCCATACGTCCGATGGTGCCAGGGGTTCCCCTGCGTCAAACGACTGAGTACAAGCGCAACGGTATCAGTAATCTCTATGCCGCCCTCAACGTAGCCTCTGGCAAGGTCATCACCAAGATGGCCGTTGCCCATAGGGCCATAGAGTTCATCGAATTCCTAGAGATCATCG
>NZ_JXUW01000057.1 GCF_000949255.1 Ferrimicrobium acidiphilum DSM 19497
GAGTGGATACGGCGAGCAGAGAACCTCGTTGTCTGTGGTCCGCCAGGGACGGGTAAGAGCTTCCTTGCAGAGGCACTGGCATCCGAGGGGATCGAGGCTGGTATGCGAGTATCGTGGTTTAAACTCCGAATCGCTTGCCCAAACCATCGCAACGGCCAAGGCGACCGATACCCTTAGTTCAACCCTGGCCAAGTTCAGACGTCTCGATCTGGTCATCATCGATGATCTAGGGATCCTACCGATTGGTGAGAACGACTCCGAAGCGCTCTATCGCGTCGTCGAGACCTGTTATGAGACCACCTCGTTGATAGTGACCTCTAACTTTGGACTCGCTTCCTTTGATGAGATCCTCAACCCAAGATCGATTGCTGCAGCGCTTGTCGACCGCCTGGCTCACCATGCCCATCTCATAGAGACGACCGGCGAGTCCATCCGACTCTCACAGGCTCTCTCGGGCAAGGGGGTGATGCCCCTCTAACACCAATCCCAAATGAAAGCTTGGTGCGACACGCTCTTCAAGTGGCGCCTTCACCCGTGCAAAACTAGTGTCCGTCACCGTGCAACTTAGGTGTCCGTGAGCATGCAGGTTGAGATGTCCCTTGACATATATGACACACCACGAGTTCGACCTCATTCCAGGCACAGGCGCAGCCAGCAGTAAGTCATCAGTTTGCCGAGGCTAGAGGTCAACCATTGTCATAGGTGCGCGTCGGCCTCTTGGGGAAAAGGAATCGCTTGGAGAATGCATGCACGGGTCAACCGGGCGCCGAATTCAGAGATAAATGGGAAGGCGCCCTACAGCCTCCGATAACTAGGCCTCCCGTCCGCTGCATCGCATCGCGGTAGATGGCGAGCATTCGCAGGCTCATTCGCGGTCTCTCATTTCTTTGAAACGACCCTTCTCAAAGATGCAATCTAACTAGAGACAAGACTGACCAAAGAAACTGAAGCAGCGCTGGCATTGTGCATCGAGTCAAGGTAGACGCCGGCGTCGCCGTTAACAAAGTGGGACAATGAGTTCCCTGGCTTCTCTCGTTTCTACACCCACAACCTTTTTGCAACTGTTTGTAGTTCCTAGAACCCAAAGCTGAATAGTTGTTACAAGCGAATCGGAAATCCGCCCTGCTGCTAGTTTGCGATTGGAGTTCCTCACCAAAGAGGACATACGGCTCTGCTTGGCTATGCCGCTTTTAGCGTATCGATTTGTTAGGGCGCCAATCTGCGACAGATGCTCGAATGTCGATGCTCGAACATGAAGGCGCCTTCTCTTTACTAGTTCTCTGACCTTCCGTTTGAGTTGGGGATGAATCTCCTTGTGGTCTCTTTGGGAGCGTCACACTTTAATTCGTGACATTTTCATAAATCAACTCTGAGGGCCATTGGAGCAATATGGCCTCTGAGCTGGGATAATAAGCGCGCTCGGAGAGATTCGAACTCCCAACCTTCTGATCCGTAGGTGTATCGTTACAACATCATCTGTCGTCATACAGTCGCACCAAGTTGCATTTGCGCCGGTCAGCGACCCTTAAACCAAGAATGGTTGACTCCTACTGCAAGGCAGTGCGAGTGGGTGCGAGGCAAAAGTTGGGTTGGAGTTGGGTTGAGGGTGAAGGGTGTTTACTGGCAGAGAGATCTTCACTCGGAAAGGTCAGCGCCTGTCTGACGGCCCTGATTAAAATCCGATATTCTCTTCACCGTTACGCCACCCCATCCCTGGAGCAGTCACCCCCCAACCTAGTAGATATGTTCCGGGTTCCGTTGTCTCAAGGCGTATGGCTAAGCCGGGCTGTGGATGTAGATTCACTCGTAGGCCTTGCCACACAGGCATCGTTTGGATGCCACCGTATTGAAAATACAGAATTGTTACCGGCCAACCCGCGTCTGATTGCCCCTGCTGCGAGCCACTAGCACCACCGTCATTAACAATTCTGAGAGGTGACGGAACCACACACCGTGCTACGCACCACTCGGCAGCTGTAATTGACTGGTTTTTCACGAAGCAGGTGACGTCGACAGCCAAAGGATTATCTGTGACCCGCTTGATCTCAAATTCCACGTCTAACCGAGGGACCACGTCGCGGGCCATCGCATCTCGCACCTCGTAATCTTCCATTGCCGACACTGTCCGGTCACGGCGCTTGTAATACTTATTGTCGCTCGCCATATGTGCGGTCGTGCCCTGAGGGACCTCCACGATATAGGCAACCATAGCTTGATCCGAGTCCTCCACGGGGATTGCAAATACTCGAAGACCATTGATTTTAGGATGGACCCGAGAGTCCACTACTTGTTCGATCCACTCTGGCGGAATCTCTACCTGATCCGTCCCTGCGTCCAGCTTGTCTGCCCCATGGGTACTGCGGTCTTCCACAATACCGTAAATGATTGTCCCTCCGGCTGAATTTGCCAGCGCTGATATGTCCTTCGCCAGCTCTTTCTTTTTTTCATTAGTCTTTGCCAATGCCTCGCTTGCCTTGAACTCCAGGGTGAAATCCTCGGGAGTCTTGTCTCTTATCAAAGCAAGAAGGCGTTCTATCGTCCAGTTTTCAAGTTCAGGCGTGTCTGTCACGATGCAGATCTCCTTCGCGTCCCTGTAACCAACCATGTAATACCCAATGGAATCCTCGATCGCATTACCGTATTGTCATGAGACCGAACGGCGTTGAGTAGGGCTTGCACCTCTGTTTACACCCCTCAGACTTTGGTCGCGTCGGGCATTTGGTCAATCAGGTCAAGCGTCTCCACGCACACCCTGATCACCCGCTTGGTGAGTTCCACCACATACTTCGGGTCATCCGAAAATTCGTTCGGATCGTTCTTGATCCCACTCTTCTTATCCACAGATGGTCTCATCCGTTGCAGAAAGAGCTCGAGCGTCGGACGTGGCCCGAGTATCCACTCCGATGCTCGTTCTGGTACTCCTGTAAGCGTTAGGTGTCCGTTGACTTGAATCCGTGTCCGATCCCAGTCGGCTTTACCTCGCGCTCCGGATCCCCTGTTCGGGTGCCCCATATTGGTCGCGCGATAGCGTTCGCGTCCGTCCTCTGGAGGCATGAGAGTGAACTCCTCCGCCACTGGATAGGGTTCGACGGTTTCATATCCGACATGCAGGTCAAGTAGCTTCTCACCAACGTCGATCAGTTCCCGATACCCCTGAAGCCAAGGTATACGTGGATACTCCTTGGTGAGGTTGTCAGCGTATTGTTCTATGTAGCCTGGGTGGTGAAGGACTCCGTAGATGTAGGCAAAGAGATCATCCTTGGTGAGTGAGGTATCTGAATAGATTCCCTGGAACTCCGCTAGCGCTTCGTCGGTGATGTTGTCGACTCGTCTGATTTCCGGCTGATCTCCATCAAAGAGAGCCCCTTTGGTGTCAGGAGCCTCGTAGCGATAGCGAGCAAAGACGTGGGTCTTCTCCACGGTATCGAGATTTGGCGTCACATCCGTCGCCAAGACCGCGAACCTTCCTGCACCCCTCCCACTCACCAATATCGCCCGATTATTCACCTCTCCTGTCGGATAGAGCTTAGGAAGGTTGTAATGACTCCAGTAAAAGGTGCTGTCGAAGTAAACATACTGTTTGAAAAAGGGTCGGTACAGGCTTACGCGAACGCAACTTGGCGTCAATTGCGGAAGTGTACGTTTTCCTCTTGCTGATACAGCAAGATACCGCTTCAAATTCTGTGACCAACTGATCTGTGTCTCGTCTGCGATCACAAAGTCATCGACCGAAGAAGGCTGTTCTTTCTTGTAGCGTTCTACCTCGGAGTTGAATACCTCAATCATTGAATCCATCTTTGTAAGCAGGGTCTCTTGCGAGGAGTTGTAGGCCCAGGCATCACGATTTGTGACTAACCCATTCGAGTCAATCTTGAAGACTCCGGCCTCAGACTCTGTAGTTGTCAAGGATGGCTCTATTGACATTCATGTGGATAAACTCGCCCTTTCATAGGGTAACTTCAAGTCAATCGGTCCACAAGCTAGCATCACCAGTGCGAGGGTAGCCTTGGCGGAGTGAAACCCATACGAGCGGGCAATGATGGAGCGAACTTTGGTGTTGAGTCCCTCGACCCTTCCATTGGATACCCCAAGTCTGATGGAGGCAAGTATCCCGTCTCGATGAGTTCGGATGGTCTTTGAGAGTCGGATGAAACTCGATAGTCGTGAGCGTGAGGCTCGCTTGCACCAGTGATCGAGCATCTCATTCACCTCGTCGATCTCGAGGTCACCAGCAAAGATCGCCCGTAAGGACTCCTTCATCTCATAAGCTCGCCATAGGGCTCCCCCTCGTTGTTTGATGGCTAAGAGGGCTAGTCCTTGACGCTTGGTTAGGGTTCCTGGATTCTTCAACAGTGCCCACCGTGCCCCGGCGAACTTACCGGGCAAAGGTAGGAGAGGGAAGCTTTCTCATCTCCCGCCAGAGATCCTTGCGTACCTCCTCTNGGGCCTCGGNTCCCAACTTAACCACATGAAATGGATCGAGACAGATTTGGACGTTAGGTGCCTTCTCGCGGAAGGCCTTGGCAAAGGCTGGACCGAGATCCATGGTGGCTGCTTTGATCTTGGCAATCCGTTCTTCACCCAGGTCATCGAAGAATTCATCTAGGCTCTTGGCACTTTTCCCCCTCTGCCCCGTAGACGA
>NZ_JXUW01000058.1 GCF_000949255.1 Ferrimicrobium acidiphilum DSM 19497
CGGGAGTCGTCTCAGCTGGCACGAGAGCCACGTGCTGGTGAATCCCGATGTCGAGGTGTCTCCATCGGGAGTCGAGCGTTCTCGTGTCATAACAGGACCGGGTCGTATAGGAGCACTTAGGGCATACCAACCGCGATCGGGTAAGCCTGAGCTTTACCAGCAGTTCGTGTGGACGAACTAAAACCTCGATGACGGTGACACTGCGAAGGCCCAGCATCTGCTTAACTAGAGAGGTAGCGCGCACGGTTCTGAACTCCTTTTTGATGGGTTTCCAACACCAAATTTAGAGCTCAGAAACCGTGTGCGTTTCTTATGTGGCTACTTCAGCCTCAAATACCCCCACTGAACTGGGGCTATGGATCAGATCCAGGCCAAATCTATCCACATGAATGTCAATAGAGCCTTAAGTTGTGCGCCGTTCGGGCAGGCTCGAATTGTTGTGGGTCTCTAGGTCGTCGAGTGACAGTCATGGATTCTTTATCAGAGGTAGGTCTGGACCAGTGAGGGTTCCGAGGTCTGTAGCTCCTCCAACTGCTGCGCCTAGTTGCGCGAGTACATCCAAATGGGGAGTCCGATGGCTTGTCCTGGCGCCGTTACGGGGGAGTGCACCAAAGGATCGTTGGAGTGAAAGCCCTACTTAGGTAACTATCACTAGATGGATCAATGACTGACCGATTCTGGTAGATGTTGTTACCGGATTGCCGCCTCCCTTCGGAAGATCCTGTAACATTCTCGCTATGGAGCAGCGAATCAGCCTGGTCACGCTTGGTGTAACTGACCTGGCCCGAGCCCGTTCTTTCTACGAAGCGCTTGGGTGGCGCGGTGCGAGGCAGCCGGATGAACAGATCTGCTTTTTCCAAGCAGGCGGCATGGTTTTCGGTCTTTGGACCGGACTCGGTGGACACGGTGCTCCAGGCATCGAACTGGCCCACAACGTGCGGTCACCCGAGGAGGTCGCCGCCACGCTTTTCCATGCTGAACAGGCAGGAGGCACCATAGTGCGTCCCGCGGCTCGGGCAGAGTGGGGCGGCACATCGGGAGCGTTCTTGGATCCCGATGGCTACGTGTGGGAGGTGGCCCACAATCCAGGTTGGACCTTAGGAGACGACGGCACGGTCACGATCTAGCAGCTAATCGGCAAGGCTGGCGTTCGCGACGTCTAGCCCACGCACTCCATACAGTGTCACGGAAAGCGAACTGAGGACCGGTCGTAGGCGAGCGAATGTTAAAGGACGCACCTGTCGCCAGATTTCGATAGAACCCAAGCAACATGAGCGTCGTCCTGGGCGAGTTTGAATTGACTGCAGTTGGATTCTGCACGGAGAAGGGTCACACTGCACCGGACGTTGGAGCCGAGTTGTGAGGTATCTGTGATGCCACTGTTCCGATCTGCCTCGAATATCGCTTGATCCTATCCTAAGCATTCGACGACCAACTATGTGCCTTTTGACAACTTAATTAAGGGAGATGTATCTGAGCCATCATTATATGTTCTCCTATGGCTATTTTGGCTGGACCTTTCGCATTTTGAGCATTTAATATAGGGTTGACTACGCTAGAGGGGTCACTGATTAGCAGCGCTAGCGGTAGAATGCCACACGAGTCTATCTTCGATGGGCTGGGTTTTAATCTGAATATCAATCAGGTAAGGCTCGAGCTGGACGTGTAGACGGAAACGGAGTAGATCATGCTATTGATTATTGCAATTGTACTTATTGTTCTATGGCTCCTTGGTCTTCTTGGACATATTGGGGGAGGTTTTGTTAATCTCTTATTGATTATCTCCGTTATCGTGGTAGTTGTACACTTGTTGTGAGGACGCAGAGCCATTTAACAGGATTGAAGGCGTTATGTTTCGTGCATGCGAATATTCGGCAACTTGAACATGGCTTAAAAAAGCCAGGCCGAGGTCACTATTTGTCAAAGTCCGGATTTGATGCCATTGCGTCTTATAGCCACTAATCGTCAATTAAGACTTCGGGCACGTTGTATGAATCGTCGTACCAATGAATTCTCTCCCTCTATACTGCGTCATCGAACACGCACGTCATCATGACTTTACGCGATTCGAGTGTCAACTGCTTGGAGTATGCGATAGCGAGATTTATTTCTTGTCATTCTTCGGGCTTCAACCGCCTCGCGTTTTTGCGCAACGATGCCTGCCGTTTATGATCGAGCCGTTTTTGGACTGAACTCCAGGTTGGCTTTGTTGCCCTTCTGTTATGCGGAACTTCGGCTGACTTCTCCAGCTGGTTGATCAGTCTCTCCATTGCCAGTCTTCGATTCTGGAGTTGAGATCTCTGTGAAGAGACTACAACTCTAAGTTCGTTGCCGTAACGCCTAGTTATGCGCTCTAGTACAGCAGGTTCCGCCGTGATTTGTGAAAGGTCGCATATGAGCTCGACCCGACTGTCAGAAGTGTTGACGTGCTGGCCACCGGGTCCGGAGCTTCTAGAGAAGCGCCAGGTCAAGGCCGCTGGGGGTACCTCCACTCGCCTCTTTAGTCCTGATGAACTAGCGAACACCACAAATGCATGTAATGCTTGTAGTGGACCGTCTCGTGAGTCATCGAACGTTTCTTGCAGCCTTGGTTGCGCGCCTTTAGTCTGATGCGGGGAATCAGGAGGACTAATTATTGTCGCCTCGAGCACGAACTTTAGATTTCGCTTTCTTGTAGTCCCCCTGGCGAGACGGCCCCTTGAAACACCAAGGAGGTGGTTGTTAGTTGAAGGAGATAGCAGATAAAGTGGGTGGCCTTGACGTCCACCGTGACACCGTCGTTGCGTGCACGCGAGTTCGAGAGCCAGATGGCATGGTTACCCTTTCCAAGGAGACGTTCAACACGACACGCAAAGGATTAGAGGACTTGGCCCGGTTCCTCGTCGATGCTGGAGTGTCAACCGTGGTGATGGAGGCGACCGGAGTGTATTGGAAGCCGGTGTACTACGCATTGGAGGGACTCTTCCCCCAACTCTGGCTCTGTAACGCACAACATGTGAAGAACGTACCTGGCAGAAAGACGGATCTCTCGGATGCCGAGTGGCTCGCAGATGTCGCAGCCCANGGCATGGTACGACCAAGGCTTTGTGCCTCCACCTGAGATCCGTGAACTTCGTGAGTTGACGCGATATCCGCAAGACCCAGGTCGATGCCAGGGCGAGGGAGATCCAACGCCTCGAGAAGGTTCTCCAAGATGCTGGCATCAAGCTGCAGCCTCGGTCGCCTCTGCGGTATGGAGCGCCTCATCGA
>NZ_JXUW01000059.1 GCF_000949255.1 Ferrimicrobium acidiphilum DSM 19497
GGCTGCGCCTGTGCCTGGAATGAGGTCGAACTCGTGGGTGGTCATATATGTCAAGGGACATCTCAACCTGCATGCTCACGGACACCTAAGTTGCACGGTGACGGACACTAGTTTTTGCACGGGTGAAGGCGCCCACTTGAAGAGCGTGTCGCACCAAGCTTTCAATTTGGGATTGGTGTTAGAGGGGCATCACCCCCTTGCCCGAGAGAGCCTGTGAGAGTCGGATGGACTCGCCGGTCGTCTCTATGAGATGGGCATGGTGAGCCAGGCGGTCGACAAGCGCTGCAGCAATCGATCTTGGGTTGAGGATCTCATCAAAGGAAGCGAGTCCAAAGTTAGAGGTCACTATCAACGAGGTGGTCTCATAACAGGTCTCGACGACGCGATAGAGCGCTTCGGAGTCGTTCTCACCAATCGGTAGGATCCCTAGATCATCGATGATGACCAGATCGAGACGTCTGAACTTGGCCAGGGTTGAACTAAGGGTATCGGTCGCCTTGGCCGTTGCGATGGTTTGGGCAAGCGATTCGGAGTTAAACCACGATACTCGCATACCAGCCTCGATCCCCTCGGATGCCAGTGCCTCTGCAAGGAAGCTCTTACCCGTCCCTGGCGGACCACAGACAACGAGGTTCTCTGCTCGCCGTATCCACTCCAAGGTACCAAGTGCGTTAATGACATGGGTGGGCACCGATGAGACCGAATGGTCAAACCCAGCCAGGGTTCTATTGCCAGGCAGGTTTGCAACCGCGCGTCTCACGAGTAGTGTCGAGGCATTTCTCCCGTCGATCTCGGTTTCAAGGAGAACTCGTAGGAGCTCTATTGGATCCCACCGTTGCGCCTTGGCCGTTGTACAGAGATCTTGGAAGTTACGACGCAGGTGGGGCAATCGGAGCCGCTTGGTCATCTCAGCGATCTCTGTTGCTACCGGGTTGGTCTCTCCTTGGGTCATCTGCATGCCGAGACCGCCTTGAGCTTTGCGTAGGGCAAGGTTGAGCTACCCAGGCTCTCAACCTCACGAGCCTTTGGTGCCGGTGTCACCTGTTGTGCCTTGGCTAGCAATGCCTTCATCGTCGTATAGCTAAAGTCACCAATGGCTAAGGACTCCACAATCGCAGCACAAGCACTCTGGCTGGATGCCTTCACCATCAAACCCATAGTGTCAGGGATCTTCTTGGTCCCGAGTGAGGCAGCTCTCTCGAGCCAGGTCCCAGCCTCGGTTGTGATACCAAGGAACTTGCCTTCAGTCTCGTTCGTCGGGATTGGGTGTCGAACGAGCGGACCACTTGGGTGTGCCGGGTCCTTGTGCTTGTCAGAGATCACGTACCCATAGGGTTCACCTCTCTTGTGACGAGCGACCTCGGTGACTCCGCTCCCCGTGACCGTGACGATCACCACCTCATCGTCGACCTCGCGCACATAGACGCTAGATCCGCGAAGTGAAGGGTCCACCGAGTAGCCACAGCGACGATAGCGAACGATTCCCATGTTGGCCTCTACATGACGCATGACCCCGTAGGCAGCCACGTAAGGATTCTTGGGCAACGAGGAGAACACCGTTAGCTCCTCGGGGAGAACGAGCGAGGGGATCTTACCTGTGCCTGAGTGCACCTTGGCGTTGATCTCGATGTTGAAGGCATCAATTGCATCCTTTAGTTGAGCGATGCTCTCGTAGTTGGCCACCAGGTTGGCATCCGTTGGGCACAGGTGCTCTTTTGCGACACGTACCGCCCGTTCTACCCCACCTTTTGAAGCTGGGTCATAGGGGATACAGGTCTGTAACACAAACCCGTAGGCGGAGGCGAACTTGACCATCTTGGCATTTAAGACCGCAACGTTTGCGATGTGAGCCGTAGCGGCTGTCTTGGCGTTATCGGTGAGCACGTAGTGGGGAACCCCTCCGGTCATCTCAAAGCAGGTGTGAAGGGCACCGATGACGTTAGGGAGAGACTGATCGGGGATGTAGAGCACGATTCGATACTTGGAGTAGGGCAGGTAGTAGTGAAACAGGGTGGTCTTTTCGCCATCAATGACCGGCCCATCCGAGAAGTCGTACTGGGCCCACTTGCCAGGCTCTGGGATCCAGGGCCAATACACGCGGGCATGAGCCCGTCGGTACTTGGACTTTTCCTTGCGCACCGCTCGCCTGGTGGTGCGTCCCGAACCCTTGTACCCAATCCCTTGGAGTCTTCGATGGATGACATCGGCTCTGATGAAGCCCTCGGAGGCCTCTACGAGTTCGGTGATGAGGCTAAGCTCATCGGCCCTAAAGATTGACGAAGTACTTTGTCGTAGTCCTCTCGTAGCTAGAGTTCCATCCTTTCTGGCTTGTACCAGGGCTTTTACGGTATTAGGAGAGCAGTGGCACTCTCTGGCCGCTTGGTTGTAGGACTGATAGAGGTCATAGGCCTCAAGTATGTTCATGGCTTGGGTACTATCCTTCATGTGTAACGGCTCCTCCTGGAACTTGGGAATGTAACAATCTCCAGTTTCATCCAGTGAGGAGCCTGTTTGTTAATCCGAGTTGTATCTGGCGCGCGAATCCCTAGGACCCGACGATGAACTCAGTGCCGGCGAGTTCACTAATTGCGACGCTTTCGTCACACGAGGGGCAATGCCCCCCGATTCCGACTCGTCGCATGAAGGTGTGACACTCTAAGCAGCGTTGCTCTCCAAGAGAGCGCTCGCCGCAAGAATCGCACTCATAGACGGTGATCTCCCGACGTGACCGTGACTTGGCTACGGTGATATTCTCCCTATCCACACTGCGTCGTCTGCGATAGCCAAGAGAACGACAAGCATCTGAGCAGTAGGTTCTCCTCCCTGATGAGGGGAAGCTATTCCCACAGACTGGGCACGTTATCGTGACGCTATCGTGACGCAACGGGGATTTGACTCCTGGTGACCCCACACTCGGGTGGAGTTGGTTGATTTCATTGACGCTGGACATGGTGACACTCCAATTCTTAGGCAGTTGTGCATTGCTGGACATGATGTGTGCTCTGGTGCGTTCTCGAGTCGCCATTGACAAACCCGATGCTCTCGCTGTTGCGCCTCAACGATGTACGCGTACTTCACCTTGAACCAGCCACCCTTGGAGGGCAGTGATGTGCGTGCAGTTTTGGTCGTCCGCTACCGTGCAATTATTTGGCCGCATCTATGCATTATTGCATGGCCGCTAACAC
>NZ_JXUW01000060.1 GCF_000949255.1 Ferrimicrobium acidiphilum DSM 19497
GGTAAAGGAACGAAGAAGCACCATAACAAGTCCCGATGTGGCGGGAGGGGTCGACAAACGTCTCAACCAAGAGCACCCGGTGGCCCCACGTATCAACCCAGTCTGCACTCAAACGTCGCAGCGTCTTCGACATCACAGCGGATGCAGTGTTGGGACGCCTCCCAGCAGGCAGAATACAGAATCGTTGGTTCGATGCGACGAAACGTAACCTGCGTTGCTGGAGATCTCTCGTCCAGCCGATGAACCGATCACGAGGTCCACACGATAGTGCGGGTGACGCGAACCCGAGCAGTGCTACCCACCCGCCACAGGAGTCCGTCGCTACATAGCGCATCGTCTCACCGACCATCCGGTGGCCAAGCCAGTGATGCTCGTCGAGTTCCGCATCGAACCTATTGGCGTCACCGACGCTTATCGGAGCAACGCTCAATCCCACAAACCACTCATCTCGCATCCGATGAACTTAGCATTACCAGGACGAACGCGCCAATCGACACATAACACTGCAGGTCACAGCCATAGGGCTTCGACTATGAAAAGGCCGTGCGCTCTCCAGCCGCCTTTGCGTGTTCTGCCCTATCCACAGGGACAGAACTAGGGCGAGTCGGTGGTTGGCCACCTCCCACGTCCAACTTGGGTTGTCGTAGTATGCTTGGAGTCCTGCCGTGAGCGGTAGCTCCGTCTTCAACACACGTACCTCGGACACCGTTGCCGGTGGTCCCCAAAGGGACGATACGTGCTCCAACTCGGCTTTCCAGTCGGCGTAGGAACCTCTCGTCAAGGATCTTCTTCACTTCCCCATAGGGAGTGAACCGGTTGATCTCGTGATCTTCGATCCTGTTGAGTAGGTTCATGGCAGCTACGTGATCTACATCACCCTGCCAGTTACAATCCCAATAGGGATTGCGACAGTGAAACACATCCCCGTATCGGTTGTCACTATGGACATACCCACACCCTGGATCAGGACATGTTTGGCTGCTGTAGGCCGCGTTGACCGTTTTAATGCCGGAACCTCCGACATAGGCATGTACCGTAATGCGTTCTTGGTTCTCGTTCCTTGCCCATGATGAGCAGAGTCGAGAGATGTTCTTAGACCTGGCCTTACCTTGCAAGCGAGAGAGGTCTTCGATGATGATCTCTCTTGGCCGCTGTGATGGAAGTTGGGGGACTCGCTTCTTGGCTCTGGTTCTGTTCCCGTCTCCATAGACCACCTCCTTGATTGCAGCGCCGGAAATGGTCTTGAGCTGCGCTCTTGCACGTCTCGTGCGAGCCTGCTGCTTCTTTGTACCCAAGTTGTTGCGTGCGATGTGCTTGGTTCGCCTAGAGCCAGCATCTCTCTTTGACAGTGCGTGAAGCTTATTTCTCGCCTTGCCGGTCTTGTTCCGGCGCTCGGCCATAGACCTAAGTGCTCGGCCATACTCGTTGCCGTGATGGACTCCCGAGCTATCAGTACAGACCTCGGTGATCCCCCAGTCAAGAGCCACGGCGGGGCCGGTTGCCTTGGGTAGGCGTGCAACGTCGTAGATTACGTGGATGAAGGCTCGCTTGTGTTCTTCGTCTAGTACAACCCTGATGTTTCCCGACACCCGAGAGATCCCAGACAGCGGTAGTGAGATGCGCTTGTTGCGGGTTGAGCTAATGACTTTGACGTAGCGTCTGGTTTTGCCTTTGGCTGTCTCATTGTCGACCACAGAGTACAAGCTAGAGTCCAAAGACATAGAGCGAGCCTTGACGACGGTTGGCCAGCTACTACCGAGCGCATCACGAATGACACGGTGTAGGTACGAGGCTATCTTCGCTCTCGCGTCAGGAGGGATAGCCACCGTTGGAATCTCTGGTATACCACCACCCATGATCTGCCCAATGGCCGAGTATCGGGCGAGACAGGCGTAGGCATAGTGCCTCTCGTTCTCGTCTGTGAATTGCCGCCATGTCTTTGCTTTGATGTCAGCTCTGGCAAAACAGGACTCGATGTGGCGAATGCAGGTATCCAC
>NZ_JXUW01000061.1 GCF_000949255.1 Ferrimicrobium acidiphilum DSM 19497
CGACAAAGAGCTGAGCTGCGAAGTTTACCTCACCAGTGTGGTCGTCCCAGATCGGGACCGTATCACCGGCGAAGTCGCAGAAGAGCTTCTCTCCGCCGCGGTGCTCAAAGTGCATGACCACTTCATTGATCTTCTTCCAGTCTCGGTAGCGAGCACAAAACCGCGAATAGCTGAGCCCTTCTGGATTGTGCTCCTTGTACTCAAGCCAGAGCAGTTGGAGGGTCAGGTGATTATGAGCCTGTAGCTCGGTGGCCACCTCCTGCCAGTTGGGAATAACGGGCGTACTCTTTGGTGTCTCAACCGCGGCGAACAACAACTGCTCCAGGGCTTGTACGTCCATGCCCTCTGGAAGTGGCCAGCCTATCTCGTGCTCTGCTGCCTTCTCAAGATATCTCGTCACGGTCGTCCTAGACATCCCCGTACTTCGGCTGATCTCTCTGACATGCTTACCTTGCGCGCCTAGGCGCAGGACCTCTTCGGCCTTTCTCATTGGTATCCTCCTATTGGGCATGTGGCACCTTTCTGTGGTTGGTTTTCAGTCACCACATAAGGATGCCACAGCCTCTTTGCATCCATTGTTCCTGAGTCCGTCTCGCACCCTCTAGGGGGTGGCACATTTCAGCGAGAACAGGTGGCACATTTCAGCGAGAATGGGTGGCACATTTCAGCGAGAATACACACCTTGCCGCCAGGAGGGACTCAAAGCCATCGTAGGGATAGCTAGCGCAGTACTTGACGGTGCGAAACATCGATTCCATGTGGGCGTTGTCATTTGAAGTTCTTGGACGCGAGTAGGAGGCAGCTATACCAAGTAGGTAACACAGTGCCACCAGGGTGGTTCCTTTCATAGGTGAACCGTTGTCCGAATGTAGCACATTGGGAGCGAGTGAACCCTCGTTCAACGTGGCCCTCTTCAGGACAGTCGCTAGATTCTCAGACGATTCATTCTCGTAGACCTCATAGCCGACGATCTTCCTCGAATACAGATCCATGATGAAGTGCAGGTAGTAGAAGAGACCCTTGATAGGGCCAGGCAGATACGAAATATCGGTGACCCAAACCTCAAGTGGCCCCTTGGCCTCATGATTGGGCTTGGAGCGTTTGCGAGGCAGCGCTACCCGTCCCCGTCGCTTATTGAGCCCTGCGTCCCGTAGAACGCGATAGAAGGTGGACTCTGATGCTAAATAGACTCCTTGATCTGCTAGAGCTGGGACGATCTGAGCCGGTGGCAGTGAGCAGTACTCGGGACTGGCGCATACCTTTACAATCTGGGCCCTCTCTCGGTCACTTAGGGCATTCGGTGGAGTTGGATAGATCCTGGTGAGTCGTAT
>NZ_JXUW01000062.1 GCF_000949255.1 Ferrimicrobium acidiphilum DSM 19497
TCGGTTCCCAACTTAACCACATGAAATGGATCGAGACAGATTTGGACGTTAGGTGCCTTCTCGCGGAAGGCCTTGGCAAAGGCTGGACCGAGATCCATGGTGGCTGCTTTGATCTTGGCAATCCGTTCTTCACCCAGGTCATCGAAGAATTCATCTAGGCTCTTGGCACTTTTCCCCTCTGCCCCGTAGACGATCTTGCCCGTCTCGTGATTGGTGACAAGCGTTAAGTAGTTGTGGTGTTTGCGATAACTGATCTCGTCAACCCCGAGAATGAAGAGGTCATCAAGACGGTTGGGATCGAGCTCTTGGCGTGACGACTCGTTCACAGATCGTTCCTACCGTACGCCAGGCGACTCTGAGCAGTTTTGTCACCGTGGTCTTATCCATCTTGGCACATGCCCAAGCTACCAGGTGCTCGAAGTCCCTCGTAAACCGCGACTCCCCAACTGGTCGGGCAAATGGTACTGCCTCAGTGATCACCCCGTGGGTTGGACACCGGAGTCGTCTCAGTTGGCACGAGAGCCACGTCTGGTGAATCCCGATGTCGAGGTGTCTCCAACGTGAGTCGAGCGTTCTCGTGTCATAACAGGACCGGGTCGTATAGGAGCACTTCGGGCATACCAACCGCGATCGGGTAAGCCTAAGTTTTATCAGCAGTTCGTGTGGACGAACTAAAACCTCGATGACGGTGACACTGCGAAGGCCCAGCATCTGCTTAACTAGAGAGGTAGCGCGCACGGTTCTGAACTCCTTTTTGATGGGTTTCCAACACCAAATTTAGAGCTCAGAAACCGTGCGCGTTTCTCATACAGCCATTTCAGCCTCAAATACCCCCACTGAACTGGGGCTATGGATCAGATCCAGGCCAAATCTATCCACATGAATGTCAATAGAGCCTGT
>NZ_JXUW01000063.1 GCF_000949255.1 Ferrimicrobium acidiphilum DSM 19497
GGCATCCAAGTATGACCCGGTATTCAACGAGAGCTACCTGGAGTGGGCCAGGCACTATGAGGTCACGATTCTACCAGCTAGACCCCGAAAGCCTCGAGATAAGGCCGCCGTTGAAGGAGGAGTCCTGATCGTCGAACGCCAGATCCTCGCCAGGCTCCGTCACGTCAAGTTCTTCTCCCTGTACGAGCTCAACCAGGCAATCTACGAGCTCTTAGAGGAGCTAAACGCTCAAGGGTTCCAAAGACGGGAGGGGACCAGAAAGAGCGTGTTTGAGGCTGTGGACAAGCCAGTGATGCGTCCTCTCCCTACAACTAGCTATGAATATGCGGAGTGCCAAGCGGTTCAAAGTCCAGATGAACTACCACGTACGGGTCCTAGACGGCTATTACTCGGTACCCTACGATCTGGTCGGCCAAACTCTTGATGTACGGGTTACCAGAACCACAGTGGAGATCTTCTCGGCTGGAGTGCGCATAGCGAGTCACCGACGATGCGAGAGGAAGGGTCAGTACCAGACTTCTTTTGCGCACATGCCCTCGAGTCACCAGGCCCAGGCATCATGGACCCCGGCAAGGATACTCAAGTGGGCTCGGACGATAGGACCAAGTACCCAGGTGGTCTGTGAGACGATCATGTCTGGGAGGCACTACCCAGAACAAGGCTTTAACCAGTGCAGAGGCATCTTCAACTTGGCATCGAAGGTCTATACCCCAGAGCGTGTCGAGGCGGCATGTGAGAGAGCAATAGCGATCCATAGCCCCCTGTACAAGAGCGTGGTCTCTATCTTGAAAAACGGACTCGATGCCTTCCCACTGACGCCACCGGCTGGACCACCACCTATTGAGCATCAAAACATCAGGGGAACCGAGTACTACAAGGAACTGCTC
>NZ_JXUW01000064.1 GCF_000949255.1 Ferrimicrobium acidiphilum DSM 19497
TTGATGACCACCGCTTTGGGGTTATCTGGAACGACACACATGGGAACCGCTCCCATGTACTCGAATGCTGCCGTTCCCCCAGCCGTCCATGACTCAGCCTTCTGGTTGGCAAACGCCTTGGCAAAGATATAGGAGCTTGCCCCCATCACCGAGACGAAGAGCTGAGCTGCGAAGTTTACCTCACCAGTGTGGTCGTCCCAGATCGGGACCGTATCACCGGCAAAGTCACAGAAGAGCTTCTCTCCTCCTCGGTGCTCAAAGTGCATGACCACTTCATTGATCTTCTTCCATTCTCGGTAGCGAGCACAGAACCGTGAATAGCTGAGCCCATTTGGATTGCGCTCCTTGTACTTAGAACCAGAGCAGTTGTAGGGTCAGGTGATTATGAGCCTGTATCTCGGTGGCCACCTCCTGCCAGTTGGGAATCACGGGCGTACTCTTTGTTGTCTCAACCGCCGCGAACAACAACTGCTCCAAGCTCTTCGCATCCATGCCCGTTGGAAGTGGCCAGCCGATCTCGTGCTCTGCTGCCTTCTCTAGATACGTAGCCACGCTTGGCCGAGATACTCCCGTCTCCCGGCTGATTACCCTGACACTCTTGCCCTGCGCACTGAGGCGCAGTACCTCTTCGATCTTTCTCATTGGTATCCTCCTATTGGGCATGTGGCACCTTTGGGTGGTTGGTTTTGAGTCACCACATAAGGATGCCACAGCCTCTTTGCATCCATTGTTCCTGAGTCCGTCTCGCACCCTCTAGGGGGTGGCAAACTTCAGCGAGAATGGGTGGCAGATTTCAGCGAGAATGGGTGGCACATTTCAGCGAGAATACACAAAGAGGATC
>NZ_JXUW01000065.1 GCF_000949255.1 Ferrimicrobium acidiphilum DSM 19497
AGGGAAGCCGACCTTCTTGCCCTTGCGACTTCCGTGTTTTGAGCTAGACCAGTTGGATAGAGCCTGTACTAAGTCGGCAATTCCCGATGCGTAACACTCCTTGGAGTTGGTGGCCCACCAGGGCGCGACCTCGTCCTTCTCTTGGTTCCACTGTTTACGAAGAGCCTCAAGAGTCCACGGCGTAGATGGGCAACTCGCGTCTTTCTTCTTAGCCTCCATGTCTGACTTGACTTTGGCTAGTGCCCAGTTGTAGGCGACTCTTCTAGCTCCGAAGTGAGATCGGATGAGAGAAGCCGACTTCGGATCTTTTGGCCACTCTAGCTCAAATGAAGCTCCTGTAACCGTCCATCCAGTCGGAGCCTTCTCTCCAGTATCGTCGCATAACCCGAAGAGTACACTGACCGACTCTAGAGCATCTCGGTATTGCTCAAAATCTCCAGCTAGCGCGACTTTCCTGGTCGGTTTACCGTCATCGAGAAGAACTTTGCCTCCGGTGAGATCGGATACTTTCTGAGCCTGTACTTTTGTGCGCATCACTGCAATCATGAGCACACCGCATCAATAGCACGCTGAGCTTTGTTAACAGCTAAACGACGACCATAGAGACGAGCGCATAGTGACGTGAGCAGCTCTGTGACATCTCGTACTAAGTCGCAATATCGTTAACTTAGGGTCCAG
>NZ_JXUW01000066.1 GCF_000949255.1 Ferrimicrobium acidiphilum DSM 19497
GCCATCCAAGTATGACCCGGTATTCAACGAGAGCTACCTGGAGTGGGCCAGGCACTATGAGGTCACGATTCTACCAGCTAGACCCCGAAAGCCTCGAGATAAGGCCGCCGTTGAAGGAGGAGTCCTGATCGTCGAACGCCAGATTCTCGCCAGGCTTCGTCACGTCAAGTTCTTCTCCCTGTACGAGCTCAACCAGGCAATCTACGAGCTCTTAGAGGAGCTGAACGCTCAAGGGTTCCAAAGGCGAGAGGGGACCAGAAAGAGCGTGTTTGAGGCTGTGGACAAGCCAGTGATGCGTCCTCTGCCTACTACGGCGTATGAATATGCGGAGTGCCAAGCGGTTCAAAGTCCAGATGAACTACCACGTACGGGTCCTAGACGGCTACTACTCGGTTCCCTACGATCTGGTTGGCCAGACCCTTGATGTACGGGTTACCAGAACCACAGTGGAGATCTTCTCGGCTGGAGTGCGCATAGCGAGTCACCGACGATGTGAGAGGAAGGGTCAGTACCAGACTTCTTTTGCGCACATGCCCTCGAGTCACCAGGCCCAGGCATCATGGACCCCGGCAAGGATACTCAAGTGGGCTCGGACGATAGGACCAAGTACCCAGGTGGTCTGTGAGACGATCATGTCTGGACGGCACTACCCAGAACAAGGCTTTAACCAGTGCAGAGGT
>NZ_JXUW01000067.1 GCF_000949255.1 Ferrimicrobium acidiphilum DSM 19497
ATAAAATCGTACTTTCGCGGATGGCGTAAACCTTGGTTGATGGTGGTAACGGCAGCAGTTGCGTGTGCAAGTGCCTGGTGAGCTGTCGTGTTATCGGTCACGTCTACTCTCTCCATACACTCGAGATGCGCCTCAACCGTTTTGTCGGCCTTTATGTCGTTCATGCCTGAATCCCCTTCGTTCCAGCCCATGCCATTATGACACGAGACACCAGCACTCGTAACAGTTAACTCAGCAAGCAGAAGACGTCTGCACTCTTGGGCTTAGAAGTTCTCCGAGTCGATCTGGCCATGACACTCCCGTAGCGTAACCATCGGCAGTTTGCCTTTCCAGCATCAAGCTGGACGATCCCTTCAAATCCATCCCACCACTCCCTGAACCTTTGCAATCATTCCACCATTGCCCAGCGCCCCTCGAACTCGATCGCGGGCACATCCAATCGATCGAACCTGGCTCAAACTCTCGCGCGGATGCGGGAGCAGCGAACACCACAACCAGCTGCTCAGTGACATGCTAACCCCAGCGACATCCTCAAGGCCGTAACGGGCAAACAATTCGCTGTTCTGGGAGACTCAGCTGAACTGAACACACGTAAGGGCCGCTCA
>NZ_JXUW01000068.1 GCF_000949255.1 Ferrimicrobium acidiphilum DSM 19497
AAAACGGCTCTATTGACATTCATGTGGATAAACTCGCCCTTTCATAGGGTAACTTCAAGTCAATCGGTCCACAAGCTAGCATCACCAGGGCCAGGGTAGCCTTGGCGGAGTGAAACCCATACGAGCGGGCAATGATGGAGCGAACTTTGGTGTTGAGTCCCTCGACCCTTCCATTGGATACCCCAAGTCTGATGGAGGCAAGTATCCCGTCTCGATGAGTTCGGATGGTCTTTGAGAGTCGGATGAAACTCGATAGTCGTGAGCGTGAGGCTCGCTTGCACCAGTGATCGAGCATCTCATTCACCTCGTCGATCTCGAGGTCTCCAGCAAAGATCGCCCGTAGGGACTCCTTCATCTCATAAGCTCGCCATAGGGCTCCCCCTCGTTGTTTGATGGCTAAGAGGGCTAGTCCCTGACGTTTGGTTAGGGTTCCTGGATTCTTCAACAGTGCCCACCTTGCCCCGGCGAACTTACGGGCATAGACAGGAGATGGGAGCTTTCTCATCTCCCGCCAGAGATCCTTGCGTACCTCCTCTAGGGCC